>CAMDPJ010000165.1 GCA_945903925.1 Chryseobacterium gleum | reverse complement strand
GGACACAGAAGCTACTTTAGAGATTTTAGAAGCCATGCTCGACCGTTACGAGCATACCCAAATTGAAGACGCCGACAAAAAATTATACAAGCCCATCGTGAACGATGTTGCCAAGTTACAGGCCTTCTCTAAAAGAGACAAGAATGTAGATTTAGCAGGCAGAATTGTATTCAACGAAAACAACATTGAGGTATTCAACTTCGGCAAGCACAAAAGCAAGCCTGTTGAGTTAATTTTGACACAAGAGCCATCTTACTACGCTTGGATGATGGATGGTGATTTTCCTTTGTACACCAAAAAAGCATTGGAGAAAATTAAAATTAGATTGTTGCAGAATAAATTGAATTCTTAGAACCTATTGCTTTAACAACGCTATTTTTAGAACCTCCCCCGCATTCTTCACATAATGAAATTTCAAATCTTTAATGTATTTAGCATTGATTTCCTTGATGTCTTTTTTGTTCTCTTCTGCTAAAATAATTTCGCTGATATTGGCTCTTTTTGCTGCAAGAATTTTTTCCTTAATTCCACCAACAGGCAACACTCTACCACGCAAAGTTATTTCACCCGTCATCGCTAATTTGTGTTTTACTTTTCGCTTAGAAAACACAGAAGCCAATGCAGTTAACATGGTTATTCCTGCTGATGGTCCGTCTTTAGGCGTTGCGCCTTCGGGCACGTGAATATGCACATTCCAATTGTCGAAATCTTCTTCGTTGATGCCGTTTTCAGCAGCGTGTGATTTTAAATACTCTAAAGCCAAAACAGCCGATTCTTTCATCACGTCACCCAAGTTTCCGGTAAGCGTTAATTTACCTTTTCCTTTGCTTAAACTTACTTCAATATAGAGGATATCTCCACCTACTGCAGTCCAAGCCAAACCTGTAACTACTCCCACAAAATCGTTGCCTTCGTATTTGTCTTTTAATCTTGCCGGACCGAGAATTTTTTCCAAATTATTCATAGAAACAGTTTGCTCGGGATTCTTACCAATCACAATATTTTTGGCTTGATTACGCACCACTTTTGCAATCTTTTTTTCCAAAGAACGCACACCCGATTCACGAGTATAGCCTTCAATTATAGCTTGTAAAACAACATCGGTAAAAGCAATTTGATTTTCTTCTAATCCGTGCTCTGAAATTTGTTTAGGAACCAAATGTCGCTTCGCAATTTCTATTTTCTCTTCTTCAGTATAGCCACTCACTTCAATAATTTCCAATCGGTCGCGCAATGCAGGTTGAATGTTACTAAGGGAATTTGCAGTAGCTACGAAAAGCACTTTCGATAAATCGTAATCCATCTCCACATAGTTATCATAGAATTTATCGTTTTGCTCGGGATCTAAAATCTCTAACAAAGCCGATGATGGATCAGCATGAGAATCTCTGGTTACTTTATCAATTTCATCCAATACAAAAACAGGATTCGATGATTTAGATTTCTTTAAATTTTGAATCACTCTGCCAGGCATCGCTCCTATATATGTTCTACGATGACCGCGCACCTCAGCCTCATCGCGAATACCACCCAAACTCATACGTACATATTTTCTACCTAACGCCTCTGCGATAGATTTACCTAAAGATGTTTTACCAACGCCCGGAGGCCCAAACAAACAAAGAATTGGCGCCTTCATGTCTTTCTTCAATTTTAGAACGGCCAAATGTTCCAAAATTCTTTCTTTCACCTCATCCATTCCAAAATGATCTCTATCTAAAATCTTCTTTGCTTTCTTCAAATTAAAATCGTCTTCGGTATATTCATTCCAAGGGAGTTCGGTTAGCAAATCTAAGTAGTTCAAAGACACTGAATATTCAGAAGCTTGCGGATTCATACGTTGCAACTTCTGCATTTCTTTATCGAAATGTTGTTGTGCTTCTGTGTTCCATTTTTTTGTTTTTGCTTTTTCTTTAATCGCTTCAACTTCTCGGTCAGATGAATTTACACCCAACTCTTCTTGAATGGTTTTGAGTTGCTGATGTAAGAAATATTCACGTTGTTGCTCGTCGATACCTGTTTTTACTTTCGATTGAATTTGGTTCTTCAATTCCAGCATTTGCAATTCTTTCGAAAGGTGACCAAGCACTGCTGTGGCTCTATCACTCAAATCGCCAATTTCTAACATCTTCTGTTTATCGGTAACAGCAAGATTCATGTTAGATGCAACGAAGTTGATTAAGAAACTCGGACTCTCAATATTCTTTATAGCGAAAGCAGCATCACTCGGAATATGCGGCGATTGCTTGATAATTTGCAAAGCCAAATCTTTCAAAGAAGAAACCGTAGCATTAAAATTCTTGTTGTTGTCTTTTGGTTTTGCCTCTACAATTTCTTGCACCGTACCCAACATATAAGGCTCTTCTTTCAACAATCCAGTAACTTCAATTCTCTTTTTTCCTTGAATAATTACGGTAGTATTTCCATCGGGCATTCTTAATACTTTCATAATCACACCCACAGAACCAATTTTATTCAAATCGCTGAAAGTAGGCTCTTCTTGTGTGTTGTCTTTTTGAGAAACCACCGCGATAATCTTGTCTTTGCGATAGGCCTCTTGAATCAATTTAATCGATTTATCTCGGCCAACCGTTATTGGAATCACCACACCAGGAAAAAGAACAGTGTTCTTCAAAGGCAGCAAGGGCAGCTCTTTCGGAATTTTAAATGAGTTGATATTTTCATCATCGTCGCTAGTTAACAATGGAATGAACTCTGTTTCGTCATCCATCAAACTTTGCGCGATCATTGGTTGTATATTGAATTCTTCCATAATAAGTCAATTTGTCATTACATTTTCTCCCCCATCACTTCCTTTTCGTTTTAATGGCAATTTTTAGCAGCGATGACTAATGTTCCAATGGATATGCCAATGCGAGAATGCGGACAAGATGACACAAATTATTGAATTGTATTTGCGACATAAGGTTGCTTCGGGGTAACTCGCAATGACGAACTGGGTAATATCAAACAAATTAAAACTCTAAAATTTTTCGCGCCAACTCCATCGATATTTTCTCCTGACCTTCAACTGTACTAGCGCCTAAATGCGGGGTAACAGAAACATTGGGATGCTTCAACAATTCTGCTTTTAGTTTCGATGAAAAAACATCTAAACCAGCTTTACCTATTTTTCCTGATTCTATTGCACCTAAAAGAGCTTCTTCATCAACATTACTGCTGCGCGAAGTATTGATAAAAACCACTCCATCCTTCATTTTTGTAATCACATCAGCAGTGATTACTGGCTTATCATGATGCGGAATGTGCAAAGAAATAATATCAGAATTTTGCAGAAATTCATCCAAAGATGAAAGGGGAATCATCACCTCTATTTTCTTGCCTCTAATCTCAAACTCAACACTCATATCTGCTTTAGTTGGATGGTAGGCCAAAACATTCATTCCAAACGACAAAGCCAATCGCGCTGCTTCACTACCAATTCTTCCTGTCCCCCAAACACCAATTGTTTTTCCTTTGAGTTCGTGGCCGGAAGAAAATTCTTTTTTCAAAAATTTTACTTTCGAAATATCATCTTTGATAATTTGATTGCTAGGGGAAACAAATCGATACATGGAAAGCAAATGTGCAAATACCATTTCGGCAACTGCTGTGGTAGATCCGCCAGGAGTATTAAAAGCTATTATTCCTTTTTCTTTACAAGCAACTTCATCAACATTATCCATTCCCACTCCGCCTCTACCTACATATTTCAATGTTGCACAAGCTTCTATAACTTTTCGATTTACTTTGGTAGCACTGCGCACTAACAAAATACCGATGTTATTTTCATTGATGAAACGAACCAGCTCTTCGCCTTCATAACTACCCTTAAAAAGCGAAAAGCCTTTACTTTCTAGTAGTTTCAAACCACCAGAATGAAAAGAGTCGTTCACTAATATATTTTTATTGATCATAGTACTTCACGTAGGGGCGTATTGAATACTCCGGATATTACAATTATTGTGGGCGTATGTCAATACGCCCCTACACTTTCGCGAAATCCCTCATCGCGTCTACTAATGCTTGTACGCTCTCAATCGGCATTGCGTTATAAATTGAAGCTCTAAATCCACCAACACTTCTATGTCCCTTAATACCACTCAAACCTCTACCTTCGGCAAGAGCTAAAAATTCTTTCTCTAACGATGCATCTTTCATCACAAAACAAACATTCATTAAAGAACGATCTTCTTTAGCTGCTGTTCCTACAAATAAAGGATTGTTGTCGATTTCATCGTATAGAATTTGTGCTTTTTGTTCGTTCAATTTCTCAATTGCTTTTACTCCGCCCATCTTCTTCACCCATTGCATGGTTAGTAAACTGGTGAAAATAGAGAAGCATGGAGGCGTGTTAAACATTGATGCGTTTTCGATATGTGTTTGATAATCCATCATCGTTGGAATAGCTCTTCCTGTTTTACCCAAAATTCCTTTTTTGGCTATAACGATTACTACTCCGGCCGGACCGATATTTTTCTGCGCACCGGCGTAAATTAAATCGAATTTAGAAATGTCGATTACCTTGCTCATGATATCAGAAGACATATCGCAAATCAACGGTAAAGTTGTTTCTGGAAAAGATTTGTATTGTGTGCCGTAAATGGTATTGTTGCTTGTTAAATGCAGATAAGTAATGTCGTTTGGAATTTCATAGCCCTTAGGAATGAAATTGAAATTAGCATCTTTAGAAGAAGCCAATTCTATAGGATTACCATATATTTTTGCTTCCTTAATCGCTTTCGTAGCCCATACACCTGTATTCACATAACCCGCCTTAGCGCCTTGTGGCAGCAAGTTTTGAGGTATCATGGTAAATTGCAAGCTCGCTCCACCTTGTAAAAATAGTACATCGTAATTGTCTGGAACATTCATCAATTCGCGAAAGATGGCAAAAGATTGAGCCATTACATCTTCGAATTCCGGACTGCGATGCGACATTTCAATAATAGATAATCCGCTGTTGTTGTATTCGATAACTGCCTCAGCCGCTTTTTGCATAACCTCTTTAGGAAGAATGCACGGACCAGAACTAAAATTGTGAATGTGTTGTGCCATAAAAAATATTGAGCGGTGAAATTACTAACTTTTTCTATTTTAGCAGCTCTTCACTCTACTCTTCTTCTTAAAACTTTATGTTTGCAATATAGAAACTTTGGAAAATTAAATTGGAAAGTAAGTGAAATAGGCTGCGGAATGCGGTGAATGGCGGGTTGGAGCGGTGGTGAAGACAAAGAAACCGAAATGGCTTTAGACCGATCTGTAGAATTAGGTTGTAATTTTTTCGATACAGCTTATTCTTACGGTGCAGGAAAAAGCGAAAAAAACAATATCGCTATTATTACTAGGGTTCCTTTCGATGAAGGCTCGCTGACAGGAACTTTAAATACACAGTCCACTGGGGATAACGGCGATTTCAGAAA
>CAMDPJ010000164.1 GCA_945903925.1 Chryseobacterium gleum | reverse complement strand
TATTGGGGCGACCGCAAGGGTCGCCCCTACGAGAAAATAGTTACGATAAAATGTTTTGCTTTTTGATTTCTTCTACAATATGGCGGCCAATAGCCAACGATGCAGTAGCTGCAGGCGAAGGCGCATTTAGCACATGCACATGATTGTTTTTAAACTCAATTTTAAAATCAGCAATCATTCTACCTTCATTATCTAGTGCCTGAGCGCGCACACCTGCGCGAGCTGGCTGGATATCTTCCATCGTTAAATCGGGAATCAATTTCTGTAATGACTGCAGAAATAGTTTCTTTGAGAAAGCGCGTTTGTATTCTTCTAAACCTTGTTTCCAGTGTTTGCTGAATAACTTCCAAGTTCCTCTAAAAGTTAATGATTCTAAAGCGTCGCGCAAGCTAAACGCTGTGCGAGTATATCCTTCTCTTTTGAAAGCAAAAACAGCGTTGGGTCCGCATTCAACACTTCCGTCGATCATGCGTGTAAAGTGCACACCAAGAAAAGGGAAATCGGGATCGGGCACAGGATAAATTAAATTGCGCACTTTCTTTTTTCCTTTTTCGCTTAATTCATAATAATCGCCACGAAAGGGAACTATTTTCATTCCCGGATTCAATTTATCTTTTATAGCCATCCTATCGGCTTGCAATCCGGCACAAAAAATAACAATGTTAGTTTGAATTGTTTTCTTGTTGGTTTGAACAAAAGAAACACCATTTTTTTCTGAGATGTTTTCACATTTTTCTCCTAAAAATATTTTGTTTTTCTGATTTGCACTTTCAATTAATTCACCCAATTTTCGCGAAACTTCTTTGTAATTGATGATGCCTGATGACGGCACCCAGATACCTGCGATACCAATGCAAAAAGGCTCTATTTCTTTGATTCGTTTGCCGTCAATTTTTTCAATTCCCGGAACGGCATTTGCTACCCCGTTTTGAAAAATTTTATCAAGATTTTTCAATTCTTTTTCTTCGGTAGCTACAATTATTTTTCCGCAGATATCGTGAGAGATGTTGTGTTTTTTGGCAAAGGCCACCATTTCTTCTTTTCCTTCTAAACAAAGAATTGCTTTTTTAGAGCCAGGCGTGTAGTACAATCCCGAGTGCAGAACACCAGAATTGTGTCCGGTTTGATGTGCCCCCAATTCTTTTTCTTTTTCAATAACAGCAGTAGATAAATGAGAAAATTCTTTTGTTAGTTGGTAAGCTGTTGCTAGGCCAACAATACCTCCGCCTACAATAACTATATCAAATTTTTGTTCCATTCAGTCTTGCGATTTTTTGAGTTTTGTTAAGCATAAAAATAGCGATCATAAAGATGATTGAAAGTGCTAATATACTGTTTCGTGAATCACTCACAAAGGAAAGCAGGGCTGCCATTAGCATACCACTGGCAGTGGCTAATTTTTCGGCAATATCATAAAAGCTAAAGAAGGAAGCATGGTCGTGTGTCTGTGGTAATATTTTAGAATAAGTAGAACGAGCCAGCGATTGTGCGCCAGCCATAGCAAAACCAAGGCAAATACCAACGATATAAAACAAAGTGGAGTTTACAATAAGCACTACCGACAAACAAATGAAAACAAAGAGGAAGAGTGGGAAGAATAGGGCATTGAAATTTCCTCTTTTTTTAGAAAGCCAAGCGAAGAAATTGGCGCCAATAATTCCTGCTACCTGAATGATTAGTGCTGTGACAATAAGCTGAGAACTACCAACACCTAAATTCTCTAAAGCGAATAGAGGTGCTATTAAAACTAAGGTTTGCAAGCCCATGCTAATAAAAAAATAAGTGATGATGTATTGGTGCAGAAGCTCTTCTGATTTGATTTGTTGCCAAACTTTTTTAGTTTCCTTAAAGCCGTTTTTTACCACTTCTTTGTAGGATACTTTTATTTTCTTCTCTGCTGGTAGGTGTTTGAATGTATATTGTGAAAATATTATCCACCACGCTCCAACGGCTACAAAGCCCCATGAAAAGACTTCAATCGTGTCATCAAATCCTAATTCTTTATAAAAAGAAGAGGCGATTACAATTAAAATTAACAACACCGAGCTTCCCAAATATCCAGTAGCAAAGCCGCGCGCACTTAACTTATCTTGTTCTTCAGTTGAAGCAATTTCGGGTAGAAAAGCATTGTAAAAAACAATACTTCCCGAATAACCAATCATGGCAATTGCAGCAGCAATAATACCTAATTCAATTCTGTCTTTGTTGAATAAATACAAAGAAAAGCAAGCGCCCGAGCCAATGAGCGTAAATAATTTCATGAAAAACTTTTTGCGATTTCCATAATCGGCAATACCACTTAAAATAGGAGAGAGGAAAACAATAACTAAATACGACAATCCAATAGCGAGTTGAAACATTGCTTCGCTGCTTTTTATGTGTGTGCCAAAGGCGATGGAACCGTTGGGAACCATAGCGGCGAATAATGCAGGAAAAATGGTGCTGTTGATGATGAGGTAATAAGCCGAATTTGCGCAATCAAATATCACCCATCCTTTTTGTGCTTTGGTTAGCTTCATGGCTTGAAAGGTAAAAGTTAAAAGGCAAAAGCCAAAACGAATAGCGATAAAACAAAAAAACCTCCCGTTTCCGGAAGGTTGGTTATTCTTTAGATTTGGATAGTCAATTTAATGTTACCATTAAAAATGAACTTCTAAGGAATCTTGAAAATTTAATTTTCAAGGGGCGCAAATGTAAAACAAAAATCCCGATTGAAAAAAATTAATTTACTGGATGTCAGCAATCAAGCCACCAGCTTGTATTTCTGAAGAACATCTTCCCAGTTCCAAATAAAATTGCCTGTGATCTCGCTAAGTGATTTAACGACCAATGGATTTGGGGCATTTAATTTTTGGAAATGGTCGATTTGAAATTCGTTCAAACCGTATTTGTAAAACACTGCTTTAGAAATCACTTTTTCCATTTCGTCGGTGGGTGATTTAAGCTGACAAATAAATGCTTCGTAGTTGTTTATATTTTCTAAAGTTTCATCTTCATGTCGGCCTTCCAACGAACCAATAAATGCATCGATCACTAAAAGGCGCATTCTGTTCAATTGTTCTGAAGGAAAAAATCTTTTTAAGTTGTAAAGATTTGCTGCAAACACGATATATAAAAACCACTCCACTTGTCGAGGTGAAATATTCGGTCGGTTTTTAAATTCTGTTGCGTGGTTGATGTAATCGGCTAAGGTTGGAAAACCGTCGATGGCTGTGCTGTTGATTGTGTCTACAAAAACCTGCGCGATTTTTTCTTCCTTCAATTTCTTTTTTCCAAATAAGGTAGAAAGCATAATTATCAAGCTTTTGATGAGGAATTCCTCTGTTTACACAAATATATACGTCGAAGCAAAGCAAGGTTTGGTCGGCGGAAAGAAGTTATTAAAGGTAAGAGGTTAATATGTGTTCATTATTGAAATGTAGTAAACTTCAAACCCAGTTCGTCTTTGCGAAAATTTTGTACCCAAAATTAAAGCAATCTCCTCTTATTTTTTTTAATAGGGACAGATTGTGCCGTGAATCGTAAACTGTTTTTTTTAATAGGGTCAGACGGTATTTAAAAATAATTTTATCTTTGAAAAAACATAAAAAGATGCCTAGAGATGCCAGAGTAGTATGCGCCGGGGTTCCTCATCATGTGACGCAGCGCGGTAATTACCGTCAAGATATATTTGACGAAGAAGAGGATAGAGAGAAGTACATGGAGTTTTTCATGAAGTACAGAGAGAAATTTAATGTGAAACTGTATGCATGGTGCTTAATGAGTAATCATGTTCATTTTGTTGTAGAGCCAAGTACAGAGAAGGGTTTGGCCGATTTGTTTAAGTTTACACACATGCGATATAGTATGTATTTCAATAGAAAGAAGCGTGCTTCGGGGCATTTATTTCAAGGTAGGTTTTACAGCAGTCCGCTAGACGCCGATCATATGTACGAGGCATTGCGTTATGTTGAGTTGAATCCAGTGAGAGCAGGAATTATAAGCAGGGTAGATGCTTACAAATGGTCGAGCATGAAGATGCGTTTAACAGGAAAGGGGAAATATGCGTTGTCATCGGTACACGAGTATGTGGAAATAGATGATTGGAAGGCGTATTTAAAAGAGAAGTGTGATGAGGAGATTTTGAAAACCTTGCGTGAAAGAACTAGAACCAATCGTCCATCAGGTGATGTTAAGTTCATCAAGAAAATTGAGAAGCTTAGCGGGCAAACATTCAACTTTAGTAAAAAAGGGAGACCTAAAAAGAAGAAAATATGATTGGGTGTGTAAGAAAAAACCGTCTGTCCCTATTATTTATCATCAATGGAAATTCGGTATCGAAATTGCGCGATAGAAGCATGGAATTCGGTACCAGAAACTGGTATGATGAACTAGGTAGATTGGTGCTATCACAAAATGCAAAACAGTTCAATATCGAAAATTACTTAAGTGCAACAGAAAAAACACAAGTACCTGGTGCAGGCAATATCAAGGCTTATTCTTATACTCTTTTCGATGATATTGGTAGAATTATAGAAGTTGGCGAAGTGCTCACGCGTGCCATAGTTCCAACAGCTAAACACGAAACACAGGTAAGCTACAATGCAATAAAACAAAGCTTTGTGTACAATGGCATTAAAAGAGAAATTACCCGCACTTATTACGATAGAACGAAGTTTAGCAATATTCAGGCAGGCTTCGCACAAGAGAATTTAAGACCAAGAGTAGCCTCTGTTACTTATCAAGATATAGAAGGAGCGAATTACGACAGAGCCACACATTATTCATACGATGTTCATGGCAATGTGAAGAGCCTTATTCAAGAGATCAATGCAGGCGGAGTAGCCTTGAAAAAACGCATGGATTACGACTATGACTTAGTCTCAGGAAAAGTGAATTACTTCTACTACCAAAAAGACAAAGAAGATCAGCTGATTCATAAATACGAATACGATGGCGACAACCGAATTGTAAAAGTTTATACCTCACGCGATGCCATTACATGGGATAGAGATGCGAAGTATGATTACTATGCGCATGGACCATTGGCTAAAACCACCATAGGTGAGCATGAAGTAGAATCCAATACTTACGCTTATACCATTCAAGGATGGATTAAAGGAGTAAATGGAAATTCATTCTCTTATGCTTTGGGTTATTTCAACGATGGAGTGCATCAAGATTACCAAGGAATAGGTGGCGGAAGCAACTACACTTTAAGCACCCCAATAGCAGAAAGCGGGTTGGCTGCTGATAAATCATTGTTCAACGGTAATATCGCAACGATGGCATCTAAAACACCACAGTTTGCATCACAAGGTGGGGCTGATTGGGTGCAGCAGTTCGAGTACGACCAACTCAACCGTATCAAACAAAGTTCAAGTTTGGGTTGGGTGGATGCTAATAACCAGCCTGTTCCCGATGCATTCAAAACCAGCTATACTTATGATGCAGGCGGAAATATAGATACTTTGATTCGTTATGATAAAGATGGTAA
>CAMDPJ010000163.1 GCA_945903925.1 Chryseobacterium gleum | reverse complement strand
GAAGCGCGTCAGCATGCGATACTTGGAATCCTATAACAGCAGGTTCAAATTGGACGGTTACTAATGACCCATGCGGCGCTTGTACCGCCCCTTCATTAAATACTACAGATGCAGCAACATCGATTTTAGCCACGTCTGCCCTTTCTGGCGGAAATGTTACTTCGGCAGGAAGTGCATCAGTTACTGAGCGCGGTATTTGTTGGAACACAAGTTCTAATCCTACCACTGCAAACAATAAAACAACTGCTTCGGGCACGACGGGTGCTTATTCGTCCTTAGCTATGACTAGTTTAACTCCAGGAACTAAATATTACGTGAGAGCTTATGCTGTAGGCTGTGCAACTGCTTATGGCGCTGAAACTTGGTTTTGGACGGGTGTTGCCCCAGTAATCACTACTGCCGATAACCCAATCAAAATACATTGTGAATCTGCAACATTTGGTTTTTTATCTGGTGCTATTGGTAGAGATAAAAGAAGTTGCTGTGGTACAGATGCTCTTGGTGCCAATTTATCTCAAGTAACTGAATTTGGATTTATTTATGGGGTTTCAAATACCGATGTTACCAATTCAACCCCAAGTAGTTTAGCTGGCGCATCAATAAAAACTATTAGTATTAAGAATACTGCCGCAACTTTGGGGTCTGGTATTCAAAATTGTCAAGAAGTAACTGGTTTAACTCCAAGCACAACCTATTATGTTAAGGGGTATAGCACAAATTCTCAAGGCACAACCTATGGAGCTGTTAAAACATTTGCAACTACTGCTGCGTGTGCCGTTTATTATTCATGCTCTGCCACGAACACCTGGGATACCGACAATACTTGCGCCACTCCAGTAGACGTGCCAACGTCAACTAGTATTTGTTATATGCGTCATGACTGGGGACCAGTTGGTGGTTTAACTAATGCAAACGTTCAATGCGCTACAGCTACTTTCATGACGGCAAGGCCTTATCGTTTAGTAATTCAAAGTGGAGGCCGTGTTTATATGACCGGAGGTAATTTTACTGCCGGAATGCAATTATCATTACCAAGCTCTAATGCTCAATTTGGGCATGATGGAGCTGTCGCTTTTGTCAATAGTACCGCAACTGCCGCAAGCAATGAAATATCTCGATTGACCAATCTTGGTTCTATTGTAGTGAAAGGATCTTATACCAATTCTCTTTTGATTTCAAGTGGAGGGGAGTATTGCTATAATGGATCATGGACCAATCAAACAACAGGACCTGGTTCAATAGATTTAAATTACAGCGTAACCCCATCTTTCCCAATTTCAAAATACACCAATGCCTCTTGCTACGGATCCTTCACTTTACCGGTTCAATTAATATATTTCGATGTTAGAGAAGACGAGGATGGAGTTTACGTTTCTTGGTCAACAGCTTCTGAAATCAACAACGACTATTTTGAGGTTCAACAGTCAAATGACGGCATAACTTGGAAAACTATTTCTAAGGTTGAAGGCGCGGGTAATTCAACGAACGTTTTATATTACAGCATAGTGGATTCCGACATTAATGGTTATGAAGTAAAATACTACCGATTAAAACAGGTTGATTTCGACGGTACAGAATCATATTCTAAATTGCTTGAATTCTATTTTGACGAAGACAAAAGATATGAACTTAACGCATACGACAATGGCGAGCACATTGTTGTGGACCTTCAACAAATCGGAATATTTGATGTGCAAATTTTTGATATAAATGGAGCCTTGCTTTACCAAAAAACATTAAATAGCAGCATGGCAGATTCCATATTATTCATCGAGAAAAACAACCTTTCTAAAGGTTTGTATTTCGTAAAAGCATTCAATTCCAAAACTTCGCTTTCCACAACGTTATTGATACGATAATTGAATAGGTAATTGACACGATAGCTATTTGAAATAGGTTGATAATAAACCCAATTCATCTAATCCTGCTTGTATGAGAGCTTTTACTTCAGTGGTCGGCCAGGCTCTCACTCTGATTTTAGTAGCCCCACCCAGAATCGAACTGGGATCCACAACTTAGGAGGTTGTTGTTCTATCCAATTTAACTATGGGACCGTGAGGTAAAAATACACATTATTTAATTTGCTATTTTAGCCGCATGATTAGTGTAATAAAAATTGGCGGCGGTATCATTGAAGACCAAAGCTCTCTATCGCAATTCTTACAATCCTTCTCGAAAATTGAAGGCAAAAAAATATTAATTCATGGTGGTGGTAGAGTGGCTACCAACATCGCAAAAAAACTGGGCATTGAAAGCAAAATGATTGATGGTCGCAGAGTTACCGATGATGCTACTTTGGAATTAGTAACCATGGTGTACGGCGGATTGGCCAACAAAACCATTGTTGCTGGCTTGCAGGCTTTGAAAGTAAATGCTATTGGATTAACTGGTGCCGATGGCAATGTGATACAAGCACACAAAAGAACGGGCTGGGAGCACGATTTTGGTTGGGTGGGTGATGTTGATGGCGTGAACGCAGAATTGCTGCATACGCTCATTAAATCGGGGTTGGTGCCTGTGATCGCTCCGCTCACTCATGATGGTGCCGGACATATGCTAAACACCAACGCAGATACCATTGCTTCCGAAGTTGCGAAGGCGATGTCGGCCATTGAAGAAACACAATTGATTTTAGGTTTTGAATTGGATGGCGTGATGAAAAATCCGAAAGATTCTTCAACGCTTATTTCTTCTATTAACAAATCAGAATATGACAATTATAAAGCAGATGGAACCATTACCGACGGGATGATTCCTAAGTTGGATAACGCTTTCGAAGCCATTGCAAATGGCGTTAGCAGCGTTAGAATTTGTCATGCGTTGAAGGTGGGGGAGACTGGTGGAACGGTGATAAAGTAACCTCTTCTTTCCACCCAGCGCGTCATTGCGAGGTACCCCGAAGCAACCATATCTAGAAAAACTTATCACAATGCAATGAGGTTGGTTCGAGCTACCTCGCAATGGCGCGCAAAGCGTGAATGAAGTAAAAGAAAAATTAAAAAAGGCGTCAGTCTTTCAACCAACGCCTTCACAAATTTATTTCTAAATTAATTCAATATCGCATCAACACCTGGCAATACTTGTCCTTCCAAATATTCTAACATCGCTCCACCACCTGTTGAGATGTAACTTACTTTTTCTCCTAAATGATATTTGTTGATTGCTGCAACTGAATCTCCTCCGCCAATTAATGAGAAAGCTCCATTTGCTGTTGCTTTAACAATTGCTTCGGCAACCGCTTTAGTTCCTTTCTCGAATTTTGTCATTTCGAAAACACCTACCGGACCGTTCCATAAAATAGTGCCAGCGCCTTCAATAGCTGCTGAGAAACTTTTTACAGTTTCCGGACCAACATCTAAACCTTGCCATCCGGCAGGTATTTCTCTATTGCTGGCAACACCAGTATTTGCATTTTCGCTGAAATCATCGGCAATGATACAATCTGTTGGCAAATATAATTTAACGCCTTTTTCTGCTGCTTTTTTCACGATATCTAAAGCCATTTCTAAATAGTCATCTTCTACTTTAGAGTTACCTATATCGCCACCTTGTGCCTTAGAAAAAGTATAACCCATTCCGCCACCAATAATCAATACATCTACTTTATCTAACAATTGTGTGATGATAGAAATTTTAGAAGAAACTTTAGAGCCTCCCATGATAGCCGTCAGAGGTTTTTTGCCGGTTTTCAAAGCTTTATCGATGCTTTCTAATTCACCCGCTAAGAGCAATCCGAACATTTTATCGTTAGGGAAAAATTTAGCTACAATAGTTGTTGAAGCGTGCGCACGGTGAGCTGTTCCAAAAGCATCATTAACGTAGCAATCACCCAGGCTTGCTAATTTTTGAGCAAAAGCTTCATCACCTTTTTCTTCTTCTTTGTAGAAGCGTAAGTTTTCTAACAATAAGATTTCGCCAGGTTTTAAATCTTTTGCTAATGCTTGAGCATCAGTGCCAGCACAATCAGATGCAAATTTTACTTTTTTGCCACCCAAATATTTTTCTAAAGTTGAAACAACATGTCGTAATGAAAACGCAGCTTCTGGTCCGTTTGTAGGTCGGCCCAAATGCGACATTAAAATCACCGATCCACCTTTCTCAATAATAGCATTGATAGTAGACATTGATGATTTAATTCTTGTATCATCCGTAACATTGAAGTTCTCATCCAATGGAACATTAAAATCTACTCTTATCAAGGCTCTTTTACCAGTAAAATCGTGCTCTCTAACTGTTTTCATGTATTTTGTTTTTTAAATATTTCCCTTTCCCAAACATAGGCAAAAAAATGATACTTTTGGCAAAATGCAATTCAAAAAGGTAATAGCTAATGTTAGCGTTAAACAGCGCTTGATTTCGCAGGTGAACGAAAACCGCGTGAGTCATGCCCAGCTGTTTGAAGAACGCGAAGGCAGCGGTGCTTTGGCTTTGGCTATTGCTTACGCGCAATACATTAACTGCTTGCAGCCGGCAGACGACGACAGCTGTGGCACCTGCTCTTCGTGCATTAAGTTTGAGAAATTGCAACATCCCGATGTTCAACTTATTTTTCCAACGGCCACCACTAAAGAGGTGAGTAAAAATCCAACGAGCTCTCAATTTTTTAAAGAGTGGACTGGCGCGGTGCTGGCGAACCCCTATTTAAGTTTACAAAATTGGATTGAACTTTTAGAAGTTGAAAACAAACAAGTAAGCATTGCTGTTTTAGATAGCGAAGAAATATTGAGAAAATTAAGTTTGCGTGCCTACGAAGCAAAAAAGAAAATCATCCTTTTATGGTTTCCCGAAAAGATGAATATTGCTACTTCCAATAAGTTATTGAAGATATTGGAAGAGCCCGATCCGCACACAGTTTTCTTATTGATTTGTCAGGATTTAGACGCCTTGCTACCCACCATTCTTTCTCGTGTGCAAATCATTAAAGTTGCTAAACCAAGCGCCGATGAAATTGCTGAAGGATTGGTTCAAAATTTTAATGTGGATGAAGCAGCTGCAAAAATTTATGCGCCTATTTGTGAACACAATATCAATCGTGCAATAGAACTTGCTTCGGGCAACGAGGACGAAGATTTTTACATCACCAATTTTCAAAATTGGATGCGCTACTGTTACGCTGCCAATGTGATTGAGATTAGTCAGTGGGTAGATGCTGTAGCTACTATCGGACGAGAAAAGCAGAAGAACTTGGCCGAGTACGGCTTGCGATTTTTTAGAGAGTGTTTGGTGTATAATTTTGGCAGCAACCTCAACACCTTGCACGAAAAAGAAATTCAGTTTTTACAAAAATTTGCGCCTTTCATTCATGGCGGAAATATCATTTTATTAAGCGAAGCTTTTGAAGACTTGCACAATCAAATTATGCGCAATGCGAATCCGAAAATAACCTTCATGAATTTATCGTTGAACATTAGTAAAATGTTGAAATTGAAGGCGGAGTTTTAAGTTGTTTTTCTTAAGTTCAGGACGATAGTTTCTTCGTTCCTCAGAATGACA
>CAMDPJ010000162.1 GCA_945903925.1 Chryseobacterium gleum | reverse complement strand
CGACTTACACTTATGTAAGTAGAGAAAGCTTTGGCCATACTGGATTTACAGGGACCATTGCATGGGCCGATCCTGATAAACAAATTGTTTACATTTTCTTGGCCAATAGAACTTATCCAAATGCCAACCTCACCAACAAATTACTCAAGTATAATATTAGAACACGCATACAAGAGGTAATTTACAATAGCATGAAAGAGCAGGTGAATTAACAATAAGCCTTCGCTCAAAGCCGTTAAGCCTTAAATTTAATTGTAACTTACACCTCACAACTTTGTTTTACCATTAATGAAGAGAATCTTCCAACACACATTACTTTTTATTTTAGCATCGCACATCACCTTGGCTCAAAACAGTAAGGGAGGCAATGTTATTTTATCCTTGGGTGCTGGTAAAGATTCTTATTTTCATCCTTTGTTCAATGCTACACCAGCTCCTGCGTCTACCTTTGAATTTCCGTTTTCAGCTGAAGTAATGTTGAATCAATCTTATTCGATTGGCGGAAGAGCAAGTATTGTAATATTAAACGACCAATCGAATGCCTACATGGCGGCCAACAACTCTACCAAACAAAATCACAATTTAGGAAGTATACTTTTCGCCCATGGCAATTTAAATTACTACGCCTATAATCAAGACAGATTGCTATGGAAAATAACCAGCGAAGGAGGATACGGAAAAATGGACAAAATTAAATATGTAGAAGATGTGCGCAGTCAGATTAAGGGAGAAGGCATTACATATTCTCTTGGCACAAGCGTTAGATATCATTTAGGAAATGAATACGATGATATTTATCCTAGCTTTTTTGAATTGGGAATAATGGGTTCGAAAATGAATTTCAACATTAAAGAAAGTTGGTATGATGGAGAATTGTTGGCTAAAACCGACCCCAGCTGGAATACTTTGCAATTTAATGCAGTAAACATATATTTGTTAGTAGGCGTTAGAATAGGTAAACCCGCCAGATAGTATGAATAATCGTCAACTCTTTTTAGAATACCAAGCGCAAACATCACCTTTCCCTCTTCAAATAGAAATTGAAAAGGCACAAGGTGTTATCATGTATGCGCCCGATGGCAAAGAATACATCGATTTAATCTCGGGCATATCGGTAAGTAATGTAGGCCATTGTCACCCTAAGGTGGTAAAAGCCATTAAAGAACAGGTGGATAAATACATGCACCTAATGGTTTACGGTGAGTTGGTGCAGGGTCCGCAAAGCAAACTAGCCCAAAAAATAGCCTCACTGTTACCCTCTTCTTTAAACAATATTTATTTTGTGAATTCGGGAAGTGAAGCCATTGAAGGAGCATTGAAATTAAGTAAACGATTTACGGGCAGAACAGAAATAATTTCTTTTAAAAATGCCTATCACGGCAGCACAGCAGGAGCCTTGAGCATCATAGGCGACGAAAAATACAAGAATGCTTTCCGCCCCTTAGTGCCGATGACACGTGCCATTTCTTTCAATTCTTTTGAAGATTTAGAACACATTACAGAAAATACAGCGGCCGTTTTTGTTGAGCCCATTCAAGGAGAAGCTGGGGTTGTTTTACCCGAATCCAATTACTTAGAAACAATTCGCAAAAAGTGCGATGCAACAGGAACTTTGTTGGTTTTTGATGAGGTGCAATGTGGCTTTGGCAGAACAGGAAAAATGTTTGCTTTTGAGCACTACAATGTCGTTCCCGATATTTTGGTTTGTGCCAAAGGAATGGGTGGAGGGATGCCTATTGGGGCTTTCATCAGTTCAAAAGAAATTATGAGTTGCTTGATGGAGAGTCCGATTTTAGGACACATCACTACTTTTGGCGGACACCCAGTTTCGTGCGCGTCTAGCTTGGCCTGTATTGAGGTGATTGAAGAAGAAAGATTGCTTGATGATATTGCCGATAAAGAAGCCTTGTTTAGAAAATTACTAGTGCACCCCCAAATAAAATCTATTAGAGGCAAAGGACTATTATTAGCGGTAGAATTTGAATCGAAAGATTTTAATTTTGCAGTAAATCATCAGTGTTTATTGAATGGTGTTTTAGTTGATTGGTTTTTGTTTAACGATTGCTCAATGAGAATTGCGCCACCGCTAGTAATTAGTAGAAGTGAAATAGAAATAGCTTGCGCTAAAATTATAGAGGCTATTGAACAAATTTAATTGCTGTGAATTTTTGCAAAACAAATTTAATCTCCTACATTTGCCCAACAACAAATAATAAAATGAATTTAACAGTACACCATCATCACCATAACAACTCTTGCCAATAGGTGAGTGCGATGATGCTGTAATATAATATACAAAGCAAAACCCGCCCCTATCGGCGGGTTTTTGCATTATTATCATTGATATAAATTTTAGAATAACGAAAATGGAAACTTTAAAAATTGCAGTACAAAAATCAGGAAGACTACTCGACGACTCTATTCAATTGTTGAAAGAGTGCGGTATCAAAGTAGATAACGGAAAAGATCAGTTAAAAGCTGCAGCTACCAACTTCCCCTTAGAAGTGCTTTACCTAAGAAACAGCGATATCCCCCAATACTTGGCCGATGGCGTTGCAGACATCTCTATCATTGGAGAAAATACCTTGATTGAAAAAGAAAAAGAATTGGTGAATCTTCGCAAATTAGGTTTCTCGAAATGCCGATTGTCGTTGGCTGTTCCAAAAGAAGTTGATTACCCATGTTTACAATGGTTTCAAAACAGAAAAGTCGCTACTTCTTACCCTAACACCGTTAATGCTTTCTTTAAAGAAAAAGGAATCTCTGCCGATATACACGTTATTTCTGGCTCGGTGGAAATTGCGCCTAACATTGGATTGGCCGATGGTATTGCCGACTTGGTAAGCAGTGGAAGTACGCTTTTCAAAAATGGATTGAAAGAGGTTGAAGTGATGCTGAAAAGTGAAGCTGTATTGTCGAGTAACAAAAACCTTAGCGCTGGTAAAAAAGAAATTTTAGATAAATTATTGTTCAGAATAGATGCTGTAATGGCGGCAAAAAACAACAAATACGTGTTGTTAAATGCGCCTAACGATAAGATTGACGAGATCATTAGAATCCTTCCAGGAATGAAATCTCCAACCGTTATGCCTTTGGCCGCTTCGGGCTGGAGCTCTGTTCATACTGTAATTACTGAAAGTGATTTTTGGAACATTATTGATCAGTTGAAAGCAACTGGCGCGCAAGGGATACTTATCGTGCCAATAGAAAAAATGGTTATCTAACAGAACTTGAGTGCGAATTAGCAAATCATATATAACAAGTTTAGAGTCACATTTCAACTCTCCTCCTTTTGAAGGAGGAGTGCCGCAGGCGAGGTGGTTATTAAACAGATGGGGTTCCTTTTCATGGATTCTCTTTCTATTAACCACCTCCCCTTTCAGGGACTCCTCCTTCAAAAGGAGGAGAGTTGATTACTTTCCCATTATTGAAATTGCTTAAAGAATTATCTAAATGAAAACATACATAAATCCAGCTAAAGAATCCTGGAACGAAATACTCCAACGTCCCACACAAACCAAAGCGAATTTGGAAAAAGTGGTGGCCGAAGTATTTTCTAAAATACAAGCTGAAGGAGATAAAGCGCTCTTAGAATTCACTGCTAAATTTGATGGTTGCAACTTAAGTTCTATCAAAGTTTCTAAGGCTGAAATTGAGGAAGCCATTGCTTTGGTTCCCGAAAATTTAAAATCGTCGATTGAAAAAGCAGCGCGCAACATTCACAAGTTTCACGAAAATCAATTGGTAGTTGAAGCTCCCGTTAAAATATCAAATGGTATTGATTGCTGGAGAAAAACTACGGCAATCGAGAAAGTGGGATTGTATATTCCTGGTGGCTCTGCTCCTCTTTTTTCTACAGTATTGATGTTGTCTATTCCTGCTAAAATCGCGGGCTGCAAGCAAATGGTAATGTGTTCTCCTCCTAATAAAGAAGGTAAAATTCATCCAGCAATTCTGTTCGCTGCCGATTTATGTGGCATCACCGAAATTTACAAATTGGGCGGTACGCAAGCCATTGGTGCAATGACCTACGGTACTGAAACAGTGAAACAAGTTTATAAGATATTCGGTCCGGGCAACCAATATGTAACCGCTGCAAAACAATACGCAAGCATGGAAGGTGTGGCGATTGATATGCCAGCCGGACCATCGGAAGTTTTAGTATTTGCAGATGATTCGGGCAATGCTTCTTTCATCGCTGCCGACTTATTATCACAAGCAGAACACGGAGCTGATAGTCAGGTTGTATTTGTCACCACACAAGAAAATATGATTGCTGAAGTGAAAGCAGAAGTGGAGAAGCAATTGAACGATTTACCTCGAAAAGAAATCGCTGCTAAGGCTTTAGATAATTCTGTTTTGATTTGCGTAGAAGACGTTTATCAAGCTTTGGCTTTAATCAATGAATACGCTCCCGAACACTTGATTTTACAAAGCAGAGAAGAAGCTTTTTTTGTAGATAGAATTGTAAATGCAGGTTCTGTTTTCTTAGGAAATTACACGCCCGAAAGCGCTGGTGACTATGCATCGGGAACCAACCACACCTTGCCAACCAATGGTTATGCTCGTGCATACAGTGGCGTATCGGTAGATTCTTTTGTGAAGAAAATAACCTTCCAAAGAATTACACAAGATGGCTTGAAAGAACTTGGTAACGTGATTGAAATTATGGCAGAAGCAGAAGAATTAATGGCACATAAAAATGCAGTGAGCATTAGATTAAAAAGAGAATGAACACGAAGTTCGTCATTGCGAGGTACCCCGAAGCAAACTCATAACCAGCATAAGGTTGCTTCGGGGTACCTCGCAATGACGAACTAAGTAAAAAACAAAAAATTATGACTTTCGATTTAACCAAAATATTGCGCCCCAACATAGCAGCGCTAACTCCCTACTCCTCTGCCAGAGATGAATTCTCGGGTGAAGCGAGCATTTATTTAGATGCGAATGAAAATCCGTTTAACACGGGGCACAATCGCTATCCTGATCCTATGCAATGGGAAGTGAAAAAAAAGTGGGCGGCGATCAAAAATATCGATAAGGAAAATATTCTTTTTGGTAACGGAAGCGATGAAGTAATCGACTTAATTATTCGTGCTTTTTGCGAACCTAAAGAAGACAATGTTATTATTCTTCCCCCTACTTATGGGATGTATGAAGTTTACAGCAATATCAACAATGTGGAGATAAGAAAGGTATCGTTAACGCAAGATTTTCAATTGGATGTTCCAGCTATTTTAAATGCTGTAAATTCTAAAACAAAATTGATATTTGTTTGCTCTCCCAACAATCCGACTGGCAACAGCATTGACCCCGCCGACATCAAAAAAATTGTAAAAGGATTTGATGGAATTGTTGTGATTGATGAAGCCTACGCCGATTTCTCGGCTCAAGAAAGCTGGGTGAGTTATTTGGATTTGTACCCTAATTTATTTGTGATGCAAACCTTCTCAAAAGCTTGGGGATTGGCAGCTTTGCGAATGGGAATTGCCTATGCAAGTAAAGAAATAATTAAAGTCCTAAACAAAATAAAACCTCCTTACAACAT
>CAMDPJ010000161.1 GCA_945903925.1 Chryseobacterium gleum | reverse complement strand
AGATTTTGGCACTTTCAATCAAGAAGTGACCTTCTCAGGCAACACCGAAACCGCTTATGATGAGCTTTTCAAACAGGTGTATTCTCATGTGGCTTATTTATGGGAAAAACAACAACATACTCTTTGGAATGTCCTATACCAGATTGACTTAGAAGAAAACGAAGTGTTGAAAACCCTCCACCACGAAGAACATCCCATTGATACCCTCACTCAAATGATTTTAGAAAGGGAGTTGAAAAAGGTAGTGATCAGAGCGTATTTTTCTAAATAAAATAGTACATTTGACTGTTAATCAGAACTAACAATTATGAGTGATTTTTCATACGTAGGAAACGCGGATGTGAGCGCGATTGAGAATTTATACCAACAATTTCTTCAAAACCCCGATTCTGTTGATGCAAGCTGGAAACAATTCTTTGCAGGATTCGACTTTTTCAAGGCTAATTTCAATGCCGATGGCGCAGTGCCAGAAAATGTAGCGAAGGAATTTAAAGTGGTTGAATTGATTGAGGCGTACCGCAAAAGCGGACACCTTTTCACCAAAACCAATCCGGTTCGTGCTCGTCGCCAATACCAACCCGATTTAAATATTACAAATTTCGGGTTCACTAAAAAAGATTTGGAAACTGTTTTTCAAGCTGGTAAAAACATTGGCTTAGGTGCAGCAAAATTGAAAGATATTGTTGCTCACCTCGAAGAGACTTATTGCGAATCTATTGGTGTAGAGTTCGCTTATATTCGGCACCCAGAGACTTTCAACTGGTTGAAAGAAAAGATTGAAGGCACTAAAAACAAAACAAAATTTACGGTTGATCAAAAACGTCAAATTCTTAAAAAATTGAATCAGGCCGTTGTTTTTGAATCATTCTTAGATAAAAAATATGTAGGGCAAAAACGATTCTCTCTTCAAGGCGCTGAGGTGTTGATTCCAGCTTTAGATTCAGTGGTTGAAAAAGGTGCTGAACTAGGCATCGATGAGTTTGTATTTGGCATGGCTCACCGCGGTAGGCTAAACGTTTTAGCAAATATCTTCTACAAAACGTATAAAGAAATTTTCTCTGAATTTGAACCTAAAGATTACGAAGACGACAATCTTTTTGATGGAGATGTTAAGTACCACACAGGCTACACTTGTGACATCAAAACAGATATTGGTAAAAATGTTCGTTTAACTTTAGCTCCCAACCCTTCTCACTTAGAGGCGGTTGACCCCGTGGTAGAAGGTATCGCAAAAGCGAAACTTGACAACAAACTAAAAGGCGATTTGAATAAGGTTTGCCCGATATTAATTCATGGTGATGCAGCTATTGCCGGCCAAGGCATAGTTTACGAAGTTTTACAAATGGCGCAATTGCAAGCCTACAAAACGGGCGGTACTATTCATATTGTCATCAATAATCAAATTGGATTTACTACCAACTACTTAGATGCTCGTTCATCAACTTATTGCACCGATGTCGCTAAAGTTACTTTGTGTCCGGTTTTCCACGTTAACGGAGACGACGCAGAGGCAATGACCCACACCATCAACTTAGCGATGGAATACCGTCAGAAATACAAAAGAGATGTTTTCATCGATATGTTGTGCTACCGTAAACACGGACACAACGAGGGCGATGAACCAAGATATACGCAACCATTATTGTACAAACTCATCGCGAATCACCTAGATCCTCGCGCTATTTATGTAAACAAACTTCTTTCTGAAGGAGTTTTGGAAGCTGAAATGGCTAAAGATATGGAGCAAAAATTTCAGGATGAATTGAACGATAGATTGGCGGAAGCGAAAGAAATTGAGAAATCGAAAATCACTTCTTTCTTGCAAGATTATTGGGAAGGTTTCCGCAAATCTAATGATGAAGATTTTTTAATATCGCCCGAAACAGGTGCCGATAAGAAAATGCTTCTTCAAGTTGCTAAAGCATTGTACACTGTTCCATCTGAATTGAAATTCATCAAGAAAATCGACAAAGAATTAGAGAAGAGAAAAAACATGATTGAAGTAAACAATCAGTTGGATTGGGGAATGTGTGAATTATTGGCTTACGGCACTCTGCTATATGAAGGACATCCTGTGCGATTCACAGGCCAAGATGTAGAACGTGGTACTTTCTCTCACCGTCACGCGGTATTGAAAGTAGAAGAATCGGAACAGGAATATTGCAACTTAAACAATATCGATCCTAAACAAGCTGCACAAATATATATTCACAACTCTCTGCTTTCTGAATATGGTGTTTTAGGTTTTGAATACGGTTATGCCTTATCAACACCAAACACCTTAACTATTTGGGAAGCACAATTCGGTGACTTTAACAATGGTGCACAAATCATTATCGACCAATTTATTTCTGCTACAGAAGACAAATGGAAATGCCAAAACGGCTTGGTAATGCTAATGCCTCACGGTTATGAAGGTCAGGGCGCAGAGCACTCTTCAGCACGTTTAGAAAGATTCTTACAATTGGCTGCACGCAACAACATGCAAATTGTGAATGCTTCCACTCCGGCCAATTTCTTCCACGTATTGCGCCGCCAGTTGAAACGCGAATTTAGAAAACCATTGATGGTTTTCACACCTAAAAAATTATTGAGATTCCCTGCTTGTGTTTCTTCAGTGGAAGATTTAACATCAGGAAGATTCCAGGAAGTAATTGATGATGCATCTGCAAAAGCAACGGATATTGATACGGTTTTGTTCTGCTCAGGTAAAATATATTACGATTACATGGACAAAAAAGCAGCTTATGGCGATTCTTCCAATATTGCAATAGCGCGTATCGAGCAAATGTATCCGTTCCCGCAAGAGCAAGTAGATAAAATTGTTGCTAAATACAAAAAAGCAGAAAGACATATTTGGATTCAAGAAGAGCCAGAAAACATGGGTGCTTGGTCGTTTATGCTGCGTAAATTCAAAGGAGTGAAATTAAGTTTAATTTCTATTCCTGAGTCGGCTGCGCCTGCAACAGGTTCGCCGAAACGTCACGAAAAACGAGTAAAAACGATGTTCGATAAGATTTTTTCTTACGCGAAAACTCCTGCTGCAACGAAATAATGAGTACTACCTCACATAGCACGTCATTGCGAGGTCTTTGTGCTCAAAGACGAAGCAAACTCATCATAAAAAATGAGATTGCTTTATTTTTGAGTACAAAAATTTCGCAAGGACGTGCAGAGCAAAAACTAATAAAGTAAAATTGAATTAAAAAAATAAGTCATGGCAATTAAAGATGTAAAAGTTCCTTCTCCTGGTGAATCAATCACTGAAGTAGAAATTGCAAACTGGGTAAAACAAAATGGTGCCTGGGTGGAGAAAGATGATGTAATTGGCGAAATCGATTCTGATAAAGCAACGCTTGAATTGGTTGCTGAAGAAGCGGGTGCCGTTAAAATATTAGTAGAAGCTGGCACAACTGTAAAAGTGGGTGCTGTTGTTTGTCAAATTGATACTGCTGCAGCAAAACCGGAAGGCGATGCTCCTAAAAAGGAAGCAGTAACAGCTACTCCTGCCGCTAAAAAAGAAGAAGCTCCTGTTAGCGCTAAATTAGCTGAAGGCAGCGAAGGTTCTTATGCTGCCGGACACCCTTCTGTTTCTGCAAAAAAATTGATGAATGAAAACGGTGTTGCTGGTGGTAAAGTAAACGGAACAGGAAAAGGCGGAAGAGTAACAAAATCTGATGTGGTAAATTATATCACTTCGGGTGTTGATGCTTCTCAAGTTGGACAAGGTTGGGGCGGTTCTCGTGAAAACAACCGCACTAAAATGACTGCCTTGCGCAAGAAATTAGCTGAGCGTTTGGTAAGCGTTAAGCAAGAAACTGCAATGTTGACTACCTTCAACGAAGTAGACATGAAACCTATCATGGATCTTCGTAAAAAATACAAAGATGCTTTCGCGAAGAAACACGATGTAAACCTAGGTTTCATGAGTTTCTTCACTAAAGCAGTTACCGAAGCATTAAGATTGTACCCAGGTGTAAACTCAATGATTGATGGTACTGATATCGTATCGTTCGACTACGCTGATGTTGCCATTGCTGTTAGTTCTCCAAAAGGATTAATGGTACCTGTATTGAGAAATGCAGAGCAAATGAGCTTAGCTCAAATTGAAGCTGAAATCAAACGTTTGGCATTGAAAGCTCGTGATGGTAAATTATCAATTGAAGATATGACAGGCGGTACATTCACTATCACTAACGGTGGTGTGTTTGGTTCAATGTTAAGCACTCCTATCATCAACCCTCCGCAATCTGCAATTCTAGGTATGCACAATATCGTTGAACGCGCAGTGGTAGTTGACGGACAAATTGTGGTTCGTCCGATTATGTATGTAGCGCTTAGCTACGACCACAGAATCATCGATGGTAAAGAATCTGTAGGTTTCTTGGTTAAAGTAAAAGAGATGTTAGAGAATCCAGGTAAAATGTTGTTGGGAGCGAAAAGCCCTGAGGAGATTTTGTTGGGGTTGTAATAACACAAAACATATGAAATGTAGGGGCAAATAATTAATCGCCCTATTTTTTAACACTGAAGCCAATACCGTCCTAAACGTTTTGTTTAAAAATTAAAATCATTGATTTCACTGAATACACTCCTTAAGAGTTAGTCCACTTTAGTTTGAAGCATAAAATTTAACCATCACCGCAGTTTAATATTTCAATTCCTTGAGTAATAACCCCCCCACAGAACAATGTATAAAAAATTAATATTATCGAGTTTTTTCTTTCTAATCGTAACGACTTGTATAGGTCAATCGAGATACAACATAATCTATGAAAAGCAGCAAGGTATGAATATGGCAGCTGAAAATTTTGCTGCTGCCTTCTATTTGTTTGATAATTTAGACAGTTTATTTGTACCAAAAAATATCATTAATAAAGACTATAAAATAGCTCCTTTTGTGAATCCTGTTTATCGTTTCAGTAAACTATTTTTAACCAATTATTTTTTAACTGATTTTATGATCACCATGAACCACGAAAGGTATGGGCATGGTTATAGAGTGCTTGAAGCTGGTGGCAAGATTATTGAAATTGAGTACAATCCTCCTCCACCATTGTCATTTGATGTTTCTTACCTCGGTTTTGAATCAAACGGCTATTATATAACACAACAACAAGATATAGCAATAACACTCGGAGGCTCTGAAGTCAATCTTGTATCTTCTGATGTGCTAAGAAAAAACATTTTTTTAGATGAACGATTTAATTACAATTCCTCACTTGCTTATCTTTATGCAAGTAATGATGCCCCTGGCTATACAGCTTTTATTTCTAATCCTTCTGGTGACCCTAATGTTTATAGAGAAGAATTAAACAACTTTTACAACAGTTCGTCTTTAACTAAAAGCAAAACGCATTCATACGCTTTATTAGCCTTACTCACAGACCCTATGAATTTCTACGCTTTTAAGTCTCTTTTTTACAACTACTTAATTTTGGGTGAGCATTCGACAAAAATTGGGATGATTAAATTATCAAACAGAATTAAGTATCTTCCAAGATACAGGTTTGAAAATACACCTTACGGAATTGAATTGGTTTTGCAAAACTATTTTA
>CAMDPJ010000160.1 GCA_945903925.1 Chryseobacterium gleum | reverse complement strand
TTGGAAGTTATCAGACACTACACCAAATGCAAAATAGCCCAATGCAAAGGTTAAAACAATTGTAAGAAATTTAAAGCCATTGGTAAGAGAAAGAATTAAAAAAAATATATCGTTAATCAACGATTTCGATTTGAAATTCACTATCTTTTTTATTGAACATCGCTCCCAACCTACGGTCCAGTATTCAATAGTCAAAACAAAAATAACCAACAGCAAATCGACATAAACATTTAAAGCAGAGAATTCTAGAAGTGCAAATAGATTCTTAAAGCGAAGCAATAAAAAATCTTCGGTTAATTCGGGGCGCTCCATCATCATCCTAATTTGATGATAGAAATGCAAAAATAGAACAAGAGCAATAGACAACAGCACGAACAAAAAAGCGACAATTTTATTCTTCCTCTTCATATCAATACTTTATCACGCCTTTCAGCATACTTTCTTCCAACTCTTTTCTACCTATCACCCCACGCAAATATTTTTCAATCACTAAACTCGCAATAGGTGCTGCCCACAATCCGCCTTTACCTGCATTTTCAACATATACAGAAATTGCGATTTTGGCATTTTCACGCGGCGCAAAAGCAATAAAAACAGAGTGGTCTTCACCATGCGGATTTTGTGATGTTCCTGTTTTTCCGCAATAATGGAGGGTATCTATTCTTGCTCTACCTGCCGTTCCTCCTGGTTGTTCAATCACCCATTGCATGCCGTTGTGTACTATTTCGAAATGCTGAGGGTCGACTAAAACCTTGTGCAAAGAATCTCTGTAATTCAATACAGAATCACCAATGGCACGCACAATATGCGGTGTGTAGTACTTCCCTTTGTTAGCCAAAATAGTGGCTAAATTGGCCATTTGCAGCGGTGTCATGGCAAATTCCCCTTGTCCGATACTCAACGAATACACCGTTCTGTAATTCCAGTGTCCTTTACCATAGGTCGCATTATACTCTCTAGAATCGGGCACATTACCATCTTTTTCACCATGCAAATCAATACCTAAAGGATTACCAAAGCCGAAAGAACGTACTTTTTTTTCCCAACGATTCAACCCGTTTTCTATCGATCCATCTTTATACAAAATACTTTTCACCAACATGTAATAATAAGGATTACAAGAGCTTTTTACCGATTCGGGCAAGTTAAGCGGATTAGGATGATCATGACAACCCACCAACGATTTAGCACAAGGATAACGCGTATTTTCGTTGGCCACTCCTTCTTGCAAAGCAATGGCTGCCTGCATGGTTTTTACAATTGAACCAGGAGGCTGTGTGGCGGCAATGCTTCTGAAAAATAAAGGCTGACCCGCACTGCTAAAAATAGCATCATAGTTCTTGCTAAAATACCGGCCCACAAGCTCGTTCGGATTGTAATTAGGTGCCGACACCATGCACAATACTTCACCTGTAGATGGGTCGATAGCCACTATACTTCCTCGTTTTCCATGCATTAACGATTCGGCATATTCTTGCAAATCGGCATCTATGGAAGTATGTAAATCTTTGCCAGGAAATGATTTCTGATCAAGCTCTCCGTGCAAATAAGAACCTTTGATGTTGTTACTTCTATCGCGACGTAAATTGCGTATTCCTTTAATGCCACGAAGGTATTCTTCATAGTACATTTCTAACCCACTGCGGCCAATGTAATCATCGTTAACGTAGTATTTGTCGCGGTGCTTGTCTTTCGGACTCACCTTTTGCATGTATCCCAAAAGGTGCGCGGCAATTGGTTTTGGGTACGAACGCACATTTCTTCTTTGCGCCGAGAATCCTTTGAAACGATACAACTGCTCACTAATTCGTGCGTAATCTTCCACACTAATTAATTCTTGAAATACCGATTCCTTATAGCTTGCATTGGGATAGGTTTTAGCCACTTTCATTCTGCGATTAAACTCCGCAGTATCTATGTTCACCAATTTACAAAACTCAAAGGTGTCTATCTTCACCTCTTTGGGTAAAACAATTAAATCAAAGGCAATTTGATTGTGTGCTAAAATTTTATCGTTTCTATCGTAAATTGTTCCGCGCATTGGGAACTCAATCACCACCTTGCGCCCCATTTTAATGGCGTCTTCACGAAAATCGGGATTCAACACTTGAAGGTAAAACAAACGAAAAATAAAGATGAAAGCGATGGTAGAAAAAATACCAGTAATGATGTATTGACGATCGCTGCTACTATTCATCGCTATTTCTCTTTTTTCTTGAAGAAAATGTATTGAATCAACACCACAAATGTTAAGGTGAAAATAGTGCTCCCAACAATTTTTAATAGGGTGCTAAAAATATGACTAAATTCGAAAACCTCCATAAAACATACGATGCTGTGATGCACCAAAATTAAAACACCGGCATAGGTCAAATATCTTCTAAAATCGAAATAATAAAGGTTGGGTTCAAACGAATCGTTTTTACTTTCTAAGGAAGTAGTAGTGCTCAACATAAAATGGCGCATATAAGCAAGGGGAACGCATGCTGCGGCATGCACACCGCCCGAATCGGAAAAAATATCAACCGTTATTCCACCCACAAAAGCCACCAAAAGCAACAATGCGCGGTTGGTATCGCTGGGTAAAATAAGAAGAAATAAAACGTAAGGATAAGCATTCAAAAAACCAGATACATAGACATGATTAAACACCGAGACCTGCGCTACCATCAGCAACAAAAAAATGAGAACATATCGTGGTAATTTTTCAATCATGTTGAAACTTAGTTTGCAATGAATCCTTTTGTTCTTTCATTAAATCGCGTACCACAAAAACATGGTCGAGAACATTAAAATCTAAAAACAATTCTATGGTAACATCTTGCGACTGACCTTCATCTGCCAGCCTCGCCATCAATACTTTTCCTACAGGTATGCCGCCAGGAAAAGAGTCAGAATATTCGGTGGTCACCACCGTATCGCCCTTTACCACTTTTGCTGTTAAGGGCACATCTTTTAACAAGGCTGTACGGTAATTGTATTCTAAATTGTTCCACCTTAAAAAGCCAACATTCTTGGTAGATTTCAATTTGCATGAAAGCTCAGTTTTATGGTGTAAAATAGACATCACAGATGCGTAATCAGGTGTTACTCCATTTATTATTCCTACAATTCCATTTACACCTACAACAGCCATATTTTCTTTTATGCCATCATTACTACCTTTATCAATCGTAAGAAAATTGTTGGGTTTGTGCGTAGTTAAATGAATAACGCGCGCCGAAACATAGATATATTGCTGTTTGTAGAGTGTATCATTAATTTTGGTAAAATTGGTGTCGCGCAATCTTAGTGCGCTTAAGGTTTGCGATTTTACTTTCGCTAGTGAATCGGCCAAGAGTGCATTTTTCTCTCTCAAATCCAAATAGCCCGAAAGATTATCTACTGTTTCAAAAGTGCTACCCGCTATAGCGTGAGAAGAATTAATGAAAGAGGACCGCTGAAAAGCATTGTGCTGAATGGCAAAGAAAAGTGCCAAAATTTCTAAGAAAAGAAAAAGAAGGAATAAATGATTTTTATAGAGAAGTGCAAATAAGTTCTTCATTTAATTAAGAGTTCAATGTTCAATGTTCAATGTTCAATGTTAGCTAACTTTGAACATTAAACATTGAACTCATTCTTATTTGATAAGGAATGGAAATCTATCGAAGTTTTTCAAAGCTATACCAGTTCCTCTTGCTACGGCTCTTAATGGATCTTCGGCAACGTGCACGGGCAACTTTGTTTTTTTTGAAATACGTTTATCCAAGCCTCTTAGCAATGAACCGCCACCAGCTAAATAGATACCTGTGCGGTAAATATCGGCAGAAAGCTCGGGAGGAGTCATCTCTAAAGCACTCAAAATAGCCGCTTCAATTTTAGAAATTGATTTGTCTAAACAGTGTGCAATCTCTGAGTAAGAAATGGTAATTTCTTTTGGAATACCAGTCATCAAATCTCGTCCGTGAACAGCGAAATCAGGTGGTGGATTATCCAATTCTGGCAAAGCAGAACCTACTTCAATTTTAATTCTTTCGGCTGTTCTTTCACCTACCAATATGTTGTGCTGACGACGCATGTAATCTTCAATATCTTGCGTGAATTCATCACCTGCAATACGAATAGATTTGTCGCAAACAATACCACCCAAAGCGATAACAGCGATTTCACTTGTACCACCTCCGATATCAATTACCATGTTACCCATTGGCTCTTCCACGTCGATACCAATACCAATGGCGGCAGCCATAGGCTCTTGAATCATGCGCACTTCTTTTGCTCCGGCATGTTCGGCAGAATCTTTTACGGCACGGCGCTCCACTTCGGTGATGCCTGATGGGATACAGATTACCATACGAATGTTGCTTGGACCGAACATTCTGCGTTTGTTCACATTGATCATTTTGATAAAACCACGAATCATCTCCTCGGCAGCTTTGAAATCGGCAATTACACCATCTTTTAGCGGACGAATAGTTTTGATATTCTCGTGAGTTTTACCGTGCATTTGCATCGCTCTTTTTCCAATTGCTTGCACTTCGCCAGTAATTCTATTGATGGCAATAATGGAAGGTTCGTCTACCACCACTTTATCGTTTTCGATAATCAGCGTGTTTGCTGTACCTAAATCGATGGCAATTTCTTGCGTCATAAAGCTAAATAAGCCCATAATCTCTTAGTGTTTAAAATGTCTAATTCCTGTCATCACCATCGCCACTCCATTTTTGTTGCAATAGTCGATAGACTCTTGATCTTTTATAGAACCACCAGGTTGAATCACCGCAGTAATTCCTGCATTTTTCGCCAATTCCACACAATCAGGGAAAGGGAAAAAAGCATCCGATGCCATTGAGGCACCTTGTAAACTAAAGCCAAACTCATTGGCTTTAACAACCGCCTGACGCAGGGCGTCAACACGTGAAGTTTGTCCGGTACCACTTGAAATCAATGTATTGTCTTTCGCGAAAACGATGGTATTCGATTTCGTATGCTTGCAAATTTTAGCCGCAAATAATAAATCTGCAATCTCTTGTTCTGTCGGCTTTCTATCGGTTACAGGAGTCAAGTCGCTAGCCGTTTCCATCACTGAATCTTTATCTTGTTCCAACACGCCATTCAATGCAGTGCGCACTGTTTTTTTGCTTAAGGTAACTGGTTTCTGAATTAAGATGATTCTGTTTTTCTTCGCTTTCAAGATTTCTAAAGCAGCTGGCTCATAAGCCGGAGCAATAACTACTTCAAAGAAAAGTTTACTAATTTCTTCAGCACTTGCTGCATCGATTTTTGCATTGGTAATTAATACTCCACCAAAAGCAGAAACTGGGTCGCCAGCTAAGGCAACTTTCCATGCTTCCAAAACAGTCGGACGAGTAGCAACTCCACAAGCGTTGTTGTGTTTCAAGATAGCAAAAGTAGTGTCTTTAAATTCTGCGATAAGGCTCACCGCAGCATCAACATCTAACAAGTTGTTGTACGATAATTCTTTTCCTTGCACTTGCTCAAACATGTCTTCTAGCTTGCCATAGAAAATTCCTTTTTGATGAGGATTTTCGCCATAACGCAACACTTTCGAAGATTGAATTGACTGTTTTAAAACAGGCTCTTC
>CAMDPJ010000159.1 GCA_945903925.1 Chryseobacterium gleum | reverse complement strand
CAAGTAGTGATAGAAACAGGGGAGGGCGATTTAAAAGACGAGATTTTAACTTTTGATAGATTGGCGAAAATTTTGCGTGCAGCGCGCATGAAAAACGGAGCGATTAGTTTCGATAAAGCCGAAGTGAAATTCAAGCTAGATGAAGCAGGAGCTCCTCTTAGTGTTTATTTTAAAGAATCGAAAGATGCCAATAAGCTCATTGAAGAATTCATGTTGCTGGCCAATAAATATGTTGCTCTTTTCGCAGGAAAAGACAGCAAACCACCCAAGACTTTTGTTTACAGAATACACGATGTTCCTTCGTTGGAAAAATTTGGTGTGTTTGCCGATTTCGTGAAACAGTTTGGGTATGAATTGCGAGCGTCAACACCTCAGCAGGTGGCCGGACAGTTAAACAAAATGCTACAAGATTCTAAATTGAAAAATTATGGATCGATGCTCGAAACCCTCGCTGTTAGAACAATGGCGAAGGCCAAATACTCTTGCGACAACATTGGTCACTACGGATTGGCTTTCGATTTTTACTCTCACTTTACTTCTCCTATTCGGCGCTATCCCGATGTAATGGTGCATCGCTTATTGCAAATGTATTTAGATGGAAATCCTTCTCAAGCTAAAAAATTGTACGATGAGCAATGCGAGCATTGCAGCGAGCGTGAAAAATTAGCGAGTGACGCCGAACGCGAATCGATAAAATACAAACAAGTAGAATATTTAAAAGCCCATTTAGGTGAAACTTTCGAGGCCACTATTTCGGGCTTAACCGAATGGGGAATCTATGCTGAAATTATAGAGAATAAATGTGAGGGAATGATTTCTGCCCGCACTTTAATGGGCGATACTTTTGTTTTCGACCCCGATAATTACCGCTATGTTGGCCGCATTCACAAAAAGGTGTATCAGTTTGGCGACAAAGTAAAAATTAAAGTTACGGGTGCCAACTTGGTGAAAAAACAATTGGATTTTGTTTTGGTGGAAGAAGGTGATGAAGGGTTTGAAGAATGATGTTAAATCATAGCATTTTATTTGTCAAAAAAACACATTTTAATCGCCACTACCATCATGATAGCGCCGAATATTTTCTTTAGTGTTAGCTGATCTACAGAGAGCGCATATTTAGATCCAAAATAGCCTCCAACAACAAAAGTGGAGGCTAAAATAAGTGCATATTTAATTTCAATATTTCCTTGAGAATAGTAGTTGTAAACACCCAAAATACCAACAGGCAATAGCATCATCGCCAAGCTGGTTCCTTGGGCAGTGTGTTGATCTAAGCCCAATAAATACACCATAGCTGGCACCATAATTATTCCTCCGCCAATGCCTACTATTCCGCTAAGTAAGCCTGCTACTAAACCAATTGCCAATAAAATTAAAATTGTTGCTGTGCTCATTTTACTAAGATAGAAAACATCTTGGTAGAGACAGATAGAATCTGTCTTAAAATAGAAAACTTCCATTGTGTTTTAATGGCATCAATCTTTCTAAGACAGATTCTATTTGTGTCTGCCAAGAAACTGAAATCCGTGATGAATATGGAGAACTTGCCTATGATTGTAGATCCTTCAGGCGCTATTTTGAGACATGTTGAAGTGTACTAACTTTAAATGTTCAAAACTTCAAGCTGTAAACTTGAAACCCAAAACATATTTCTTCTACATTAGAGCGCATAAAGAGGTGCATGAAAAGGCTATTTTTTTTTACATTTTACATCATTGGTTTAAGTTCTCTGTTGGCGCAACAGGAGGATGTTAAGTTTGGTCGCATCACCACTAAAGATGGTTTATCACACAATATCGTTACTTCTGTAATTCAGGATGGGCGAGGATTTATGTGGTTTGCAACGCAAGACGGACTCAATCGCTATGATGGATATAATTTCATTCGTTACAAGCCCAGCCCTTTCGATAGTGCGTCGTTAACCAACAACAGAATTACTGCCTTGGTTTATGACCCGCGCGGCTTAATTTGGGTGGGCACATCGGCCGGATTGAACATTTACAATATTGAAAACAACACCTTTGTGTCCTTGGCTTCATTGGCAGGCGAATCTCTTTCTGCGAGTAAATTATTTGTTCAAGCGCTATGCAGAGATAGTATTGGTTATGTTTGGGTAGGTACACGCGATGGTGGATTAACGCGCATTTCCATCAACAACAACAATTTGCAAAGCATACAAATAAAACATTTCAGTCACAAAAACAAAAATGAAAATTCGCTTAGCTCAAGCAATGTAACAGCTATAATGCAAGATATTTCGGGTTACTTGTGGGTAGGAACAGATAATGGACTAAACCTTTACAATCCTCGCACAGAAAACATAAGCAGGGTGCTAAAGGGAACAAAATATGGAGAAAAATTATCGAACAATCACATCACCTCTCTTTGCGAAGATTTTAAAGGCGATGTTTGGGTAGGTACACTTAATGGTTTACAACGCCTAATGGTGAACGAAAGCGATTCCAAGAATTTAAAAATTAAAGCACAGTTGTTTTTTGCCAACACCAAAAAAAATGCTGCTATTTCTAACAATGCCATTCGTTGTATTTTTGAAGACAATGACGGACTGTTATGGGTGGGCACCGAATCGGGATTGAATGTTGTTGATTTACATACCGTAAAAGACAGCACTTTCCATTTCAAAAAGTATTTTTCCGACCCGCTGAAAGACCATTCGTTGAGCCACAACCGCATTAACAAAATAACGCAAGATGAAGCGGGAATGAATTGGATTGCTACCGACCGAGGAATTAGCAAATACGATAAATTAAAACAAAGCTTGCAGTATTTTTCTTTAGAACAATACTGGGACAACACCACGCATTCCATTAATGTGTGGGCATTTTGTGAAGACGACAAAAGTGTTTCATGGATAGGTACCGAGAAAGGTTTGTGTAGAATTGATAGAAAAAAACGCCGATTTTTTAAAGTAGAAAGTCCGGAAGTTGACGAAGTGTATGCTTTGTGTTTCGATGCCAAAAAAAGAGTATTGGTAGGAACCAATAGAGGAATTTTCGTAGCCACTGAAATCAACGATTCTATCTATACTTTAAAACCATTTGCACTTCCTAATTTTAGCAAATTTACCGACCCTATTTATTCAATTTTATGCGACAGCAAAGGTAATATTTGGTTTGGCGGAAAAGAAGGCATGATGGCGTTAGATGCTTCAGAAAAGAAAGCCACCTATTACTCTTACAACGCAAATAATTTCAAAGGAATTGGTAAAGGCAGTGTGAACTGTATTTTTGAAGATGCCCAACACCATATGTGGATGGGGATGAATGGTAGCGGATTGCACAAAGTACTTAACCCAGAGAATATTCATCAACTTCAATTTTTAAAAATTACGCATGAAAAAAGTGTTGCGCACTCACTCAACAACGATGTTATTTTATGTATTGAAGAGCACCCACGCGGCTATTTATGGTTGGGAACTTATGGTGGTGGTATTAACCGCTACCATATCGAATCGGGCAAAACAACGCACTTTACCGAACAAGAAGGTTTGAGCAACAACGTAGTATATGGCATTCTAAAAGACAAAGCCAGCAAGCAATTGTGGGTAAGCACCAATAAAGGCTTATCGCGTTTCAGCCCCTCAACAGGTAAATTCAGAACCTTTACCGAAGAAGATGGTTTGCAGAGTAATGAATTCAACAAAGGAGCATTTTACCAATCGAAAAGTGGAGAATTTTTCTTTGGAGGGATCAACGGATTTAATGTTTTCTACCCCAGCGAAGTAAAACTAAATAAAGTGCCTCCGCGCATTGCATTGATTGGTTTATTGCTTTCCAATAAATTGATTGAACCAGGCAAGGGCTCACTCATCACCAAAGACATAAGCGAATTAGAATTGATTGAAATACCTTATGTAGACAACGCAATAACCTTGCGGTTTACAGGAATGCACTACACCTCTCCCGAGAACAACCGCTACAAATATATGCTGGAAGGTTTTGTAGAGGAGTGGCAAGATATAGGCAACAAACGCGAAGTAAGCTTTACCAATCTCGCCCCTGGAATTTATGTTTTTAAGGTAAAAGCCATGAACAGCGATGGCGTAGAATGTACCCACGCCGCTATGTTGAAAATCATTATCAATCCGCCTTTTTGGATGACGTGGTGGTTTAGGGCTTTTGCTATCGCTATAATTTTAGCTATTGTTTTAGGTGCTTATTATTCGCGTGTAGCTATCATCAAAACACAAAAAAGAGTGTTGGAATACAAGGTGCAGCAAAGAACAGAAGAGGTGGTTCAAAAGCGCGCAGAGATTGAAGAGCAAAAAGAGAAATTAGAGATAGAGAAAAACAAAACAGAACAACTTTTGCTCAATATTTTACCTGCCGAAACAGCGAAAGAATTACTTACTACGGGAAGAGCGGCACCACGTCACTACAGAATGGTTACCGTTATGTTTGCCGATTTTAAGGGCTTTACGCAAATTGCAGAAAGACTACGACCGGCTGAACTGGTAGCAGAATTAGACAAAGCATTTAACGCTTTTGATGATATTGCAGAGAAACACAACATCGAGAAAATTAAAACCAGTGGGGATGCTTATATGGCTGCAGGAGGCGTTCCTATTAGAAATAAAACCAATCCGGTAGACTGTATTTTAGCCGCCATGCGCATGCAGGCCTGCATGAAAGATGCGCAAATGCGTGCACCAGAAGATGCGCCCATTTGGGAGTTGAGAATTGGTTTACACACTGGAGAAATTATTGCTGGGGTGGTAGGTAAAAAGAAATTTGCATACGACATTTGGGGCGATACAGTGAATACGGCAAGTCGAATGGAATCGGCATCTGTACCAGGTTACATAAACATATCGGGAACCACTTACAACATGGTGAGCGATTATTTCGATTGCGAATACCGTGGTAAAATTCCAGTGAAAAACAAGGGTGATATCGACATGTATTTTGTTGCTGGAATTAAAGCAGAATTATCGAAAGATAGACTCGGACAAGTTCCAAATATTGCTTTCCAAGAGTTGCATCACTTTAATGTATACAGCAAATTGAATTACAATAAAGTAAAACAATTTGTAATGGCTAAGTTGGAAAAAGAATTGCCCGAAAATCTTTATTATCACGGTCCGCACCACACCCGCGATGTGCTGCAAGCAGCCGAAAGAATTGGTAGAGCAGAAGGCCTGGACCCAGAGGAATTGATGTTGGTAAAAATGGCTTCTTTGCTGCACGATGCTGGTTTCTTAAATAAATACTGGAGCAACGAACTAGAAGGCGTAAAATTCGCCAAAGAAATATTGCCGGGTTATGGCTTCACCGATTCGCAAATCGACATCATTGAAGGCATGATTATCGCCACAAGAATTCCGCAGAATCCAACCAATCATTTAGAAGAGATTATTTGCGATGCCGATTTAGATTACCTGGGGCGCGAGGATTTTGAAAAAATTAGTTCTACTCTACAACAAGAATTAATAGATTATGGCGGCATCAAAGGTGCCGAAGACTGGGATCCTATTCAGGTTAAGTTTTTGGGAGCGCACAAGTACTTTACCAAAACAGCCATTGCAACGCGTGATGAGCAAAAGCAAGAGTATCTAGAAGAGATTAAACGCAGAATGTCT
>CAMDPJ010000158.1 GCA_945903925.1 Chryseobacterium gleum | reverse complement strand
GCACTTTTAAATATCAAGCGGTGCACAACCTCAGCGCAACGGTTACTTTAGAAGTCAATTTCGATTTTGGCTATTTGGCTAAAGGCTCTAATTGCCACAAAGGAACAAGATTTAAAATGTTTTAATCATAAGATTCGTGTAATTAAAAGCCAGATGTTTCCATCAGCATCTGGCTTTTTTGTTTGAATGAACCCTAATTTTAAAAGAAGTTTTTTGATTTCTCTTTTTCGTATTGTACATTAGAGCCAAAGCGGAGGGGAATCCGTTTGCTATTAACTTATTTTATTTATTTCTATGAAATTCCTTTTCAAAAAGAGTTTTTTATCTATTGTACTATCTGTAGGCTTCTTAGTGGCTAACGCACAACAAGTAACTGGTTACTTCGATGCCAGTTTAAATCAAGCTGGCACACGTTTACCTAATTTACAGTGGGGTAAAATGACCGATTTTATTTACGGATTTATTCAACCTGATAATAGCGGTAATTTACCCGACCCAACTACTTTAAGTCATTTCAATACTTGCAAAACTTATTGCACGAACAACGGCGTGAAAATGCAATTTTCATCGGGTGGAGCAAACAACTCGGCTGTTTTTGCTACAATTGGAGCGAGTCCCACGGCTTGCGCAAATTTTGCCACAGAGATTGCAGATATTTTGCAAGCACATGGTTTAACGGGCTTCGATTTAGATTGGGAATTTCCCTCAAGTAACACATACCAAACCTATCAAGTAAATATTTTGAAAGCTATCAACGATGAATTTGTATCGCGAGGTAAACGAAGTGAATGGACTATCGCAACAGCTGTAGGTGGTGAAACACCAAGTGTTGGTGCGCAAGGTGTATATCACACCGATTATTGCAGCGTTAATGCATTTCAGTACCTAGATTTTTTAAATATCATGTCGTACGATATTGGTTATAGCATTTCTGGTAACGACAACAATCACTCATCTTACGCCGATGCACAAAACAACATCAACGACTGGGTTACTAAAGGTTGTCCGATTAGCAAAATAGTTCTAGGCATTCCATTCTATGGCCGACACAACACCAGCAGATGGGCCGATGTATACACCCATACCTATGGCGATTTAATAGCAAACAGTCCATCGGCTGGTTACAATGCCGATAACGTTGGTTCTTATTACTACAATGGAAAAACCACTTGCCAAAATAAAGTTGATTTAATTATGGGTATGGGTGGGGCAGGCGTAATGATTTGGGAAGTGACTTACGATTATTTAGCCGATCCACAATATTCACTTTTGGGCGCGTTAGCCGATGCCATGTTGCCTTATCAATGCGCTGCTGCAGAACCAGCATTGGGTGCCGATCAAAGTATATGCGGACTAAGCAATATTACTTTAAACTCAGGCGTAGCAGCGGCCAGCGGCAGAACTTTTACTTGGAAACAAGGCATTAATACTTTGGTGAATCAAAGCACTAGCGCCAATACTTACCCAATTACTGCTGCAGGCACTTATACTGTTGAGGTATGGGAGAACTCTTGTTCTAAATCAGATGAAATTGTGATTAGTGGCACTCTACCTGCTATCAATTTGGGAGGACCCTACGACTTGTGCGACCCGGTGAGCGTTACTTTAGATGCATTAGTTAATGCCAGCGGTAAAACCATCACATGGAAAAAAGACAATGTTGCTATTTCGGGCGCTACGGCAGCCACTTATGAAGCTAAAAAAGCTGGCACCTATCAAGTAACAGTAGCAGCAATAGGTTGCAGTTCTGTAAATGGAAGCGAAACAGTTACTTCCTCTGTGCCAAGTGCCGATGATGTGGTGATTTGTGCAGCAGGCGAGGCCGATCTTACAGCATCTGAATCGGTAAATTGGTATGCTACTTCAAATTCTTCTGCCATTTTAGCAACAGGCACTACTTATTCTCCAACGGTAAATAGCAACAGCACTTATTATATTGCAGGTGCCGGGAGTTCTAGCACAAGCTATACTACTATGAAAACAGCATTTACTGGTGGGTGGCAAGCTGGCGGACAAGTGTACGCAACAAAATTTACTGCATTGGTTGATATCACTATCGACCAAGTTACCGTGGATGCTGCCAGCGGCACTGTTGTTATTAATGTGGTACAATCAAACGGAACCACAGTGGTGGCCACAAAATCATTTAGTGTAACAGGCACGCAAATATTGAATTTAGGGTTTAATATTCCAGCGGGAACTTACTATTTAAATGCTGTAGGGACTGCTAATACACTGTTTGTCGACCCTACACCTCCTGGTTCTGATTATTCGGTGCCGGGCGTTATTTCAGTAGTAAGGCATTGCTTTGAAGATTGGAGCGCGCCCTCCGGTGATGCTTACCAAGCCAGCAGCAATTATGGCAATTTTACCAACTTAAAAGTTACAGCCGGTTCGGCTTGTGCGCGCGTGCCTGTGAGTGTTACCATTGATGTCAATGATCTTAATTGTTTTATTACTTCAGTGAACGAAAATGCAAACAAAACATTTGCAGTTTACCCAAATCCAAGCGCAAACAAATTCACTTTAAGTAATATTCAAAACGAGCTGTTAAACATTAATGTATTTGATGCAAAAGGTGCTTTGGTAGAGCAATTAAGAAGTGCTAATGCTAGCATTGATTTCGGACACACTTTGCAAGAAGGACTATACTATGTGCAAATTCAAAGTGCTAACGCAAGCGCTTACTCGAGTTTAGTTAAGGTGAAATAGGAAAGATGAAATTGATGTGTAATTCCTACGTTCAACAGAACGCAGGTTTTTTTATCCCGCGCGTCATTGCGAGGTACCCCGAAGCAAACTCATTGTATGTTTTAGTTAGTATTCCTTGATAAGTTTGCTTCGGGGTACCTCGCAATGACGCACTGATTTTACTTGTTTTTGAGAGCGGCTTTACTTGCAAAGTGCTTTAAACACTTGCATAGTTCAAACTTATATTGACGAAGACAGCGGCGTAATTTGGTCGGTAGTAACAGGCGTGGTAACGCCAGAGATTTTAGTAGACAAGATGTTTGCTATTAGGAACACTGCGGGCACCAAAGCAACAGCCATTAAGGTGATGAATTTTTTTGAGAATATTAGCAGCGAGTTAAAGCCAGAAGATATTAAAGCATTGTTCACTTTGGTCGCCTAAATTAGTGCCTATTTTGTGAAAATACGAGGTGCTTTTGTGGCGAATACACCAAGAGAAACAGCGCTATCTATGCTATATGCAGATATCGACAATAAATCGGATGCATTCTGTATTAAAGTTTTTTCAACCAACGAAGCGGCCTTAAAATGGCTTCATCAAGGATAATTGTTTATCTTGAGCGCGTAAAACAAATGATATGAATTATTTCAAAGAAAAAAATAACTCATTAGAAGCTACTTTCAAATTTAAAAATTTCATTGAGGCTTTTGCCTTTATGACTGAGGTAGCGATGATTTCAGAAAAGGCGAATCATCATCCTGATTGGTCGAATTCTTACAACATGGTAATTATTAATTTAACCACGCATAGCGAAGAAAAAGTTACCGAGAAAGACTATAAGTTAGCCGAGCAGATTGAAAATTTGTTAAGGTAATTACTTATAAAGAGATCCTTTTTTCTTTCTCTTTTTTGAAGAGAAGCTGTCGTAAAATTTAATTTTTCTTTTACCACCATTATTTGTTGAATAAGAGTCTATGTAATCTTTTTTGCCTCTGCTTTTCGATTTTGTAGAGTAGGAATCTTTGTAGGTTCCGCCTTTTTCAACACGCTTTGAAGAATAGCTGTCTAAATACTTTTGTTTCTTTTTGTTGTATTCATAAGAACTGTAACTGTCTTTGTAGTTGCCACCACCACGAGGTGTGCGCACTGAATCATCGTAATATCTTTCGCTGCAGCTTGCAAAGGATGCTGCAAATAATACAAATAGATAGAGTAAAAAGCGATTCAAAACAATAGTTCTAGGTTGAGTAAAATATTATTGCCCTTTCGCCCCTGCAGAAACCGACTCGCCTGTTAAACTTTCTAGATCTCTATCAAATAAATACAAACCTCCTTTATCGTTGCCAATCAAATTGATTTTGTCTAATACTTTACGTGCTGTCGATTCTTCTTCAATTTGCTCTGCTACGTACCATTGCATAAAGTTGTGTGTTGTAAAATCTTTTTCTTTCAAGCAGATATCTATCACATTGTTGATTTCTTCAGACACGAATACTTCGTGTTTAAATAAACCTTGAAATAAGGCGGTTAATGAATTAAAATTTGATGCCGGCTGTTTAATAGCTGGTATTTTTGCTTCTCCGCCTCTCTCGTTCACATATCTCACCAATTTCAACATGTGTGTCCTTTCCTCATCGCTGTGTCGGTACAAAAATTCTGCAGTACCACTTAAGCCTTGATTTTCGGCCCACGAAGCCATAGCAAGGTATAAATTAGATGAATCTGCTTCCAATTGAATTTGCTTATTCAATCTGTCTTGTACTTTTTTGCTTAACATATTAACCCTAAGTTGATTTTATCAAACATACCGAATTTATGTTGTTTTTCACAGAATTGGCGATGGAAAATTGTTAAAAGCATCTTGTTAATTACCTTGTTCTGGTGAACTCATAGCTCTGTAAACTAAGCTCTTCGCCTTTGTTGTAAATGATTTCCTCAATTTCAATTTTATATTTTTCGAGTTCTTGTTTTTCTTCTTTTCTTTCTTCGTTTTCAAAACATTGGGGGTCGAGGTAATTGATCCCCGATAAGTCGCCACTCAGCCACCTTCCGTCTTTTTCGTCATCAATATATTGGCCCACTTCAATCAACTTATCTTCGTCGTTGTAGGTTTTCCACCAGCCATTTTTCTTTCCGTTTTTAAGATCACCTTCAGAAAGCACATTGCCATCTATGTTGTATAATTTCAAAATACCAGTTCCATTTTTCACCAGAGTATCTCCTTCGGCAGAAAAGAAGGTGCTGTAGGTGGCTACAAAGGCGGCTTCTTGAATATCGGTAGCACAATTCAAGCGGGTGTCTTCGTAATTTAAAACGCCAATGTATTTAATGGAACCGTTAGGATAAAAAGCTTTGTAATGGGCAATTCCAAGTAAAGTATCGGCGCCAAAAGTAAGTTTCGCGTCGTTTACAAAGTTCAACTCTGCCACTATTCTTTCAGCGCTATTGCGGTAGGTCCAAGTGTCTACTTTATTCATTCCGTAGCTAAAAGCACCGCCAGGCAATGTATCAGTAGTCATTTGCATTCTTCCGTTAACATATTTTTTACCATTTGGATGATACACATTTACTTCCCCAGTAAAAGCCAAATCTGCTCGCCAATCGTTCAATATAGTTTGCTCATTAATGTAATTGTAGTTTCCACCGTTGGAATAACCACTATCAATTTTTAATGCTAAACGCACCGTGTTGTAGCTGTCTTTAAGGGTTAAATCGCCATTTAATTTTCCGTTGCTGTAAGTAGAAACCAAACGGAAATCGTAAATTTCTTGCTCGTAATCGTAATGTTCCTGATAGTATTTTCCTTCTTCTTTTCCATGAATGAAATACCCTTTAGCGATAGTGTCGCCCAATCCATTTATCTCATAAAGAATGCCTTCCAGCTTATCATTTACCGCATTGCTAAACCTCGAAATGCTACCATCTCTGTA
>CAMDPJ010000157.1 GCA_945903925.1 Chryseobacterium gleum | reverse complement strand
GAAGTGCCCATAGCGTATTGGTTATTTTCAATGACAAAGATCACTGGAAGTTTCCATGTCATAGCCATGTTAAGCGCTTCGTGGAAGGCACCCTGACGAATAGCGCCATCACCCATGAAACAAATGGTAACATGTTTGGTTCCGTTGTATTTATCGGCAAAAGCGATACCTGCTCCCATTGGAATGTGTGCTCCAACAATACCATGTCCGCCAAAGAAATTGTGTTTCTTATCGAACATATGCATTGATCCACCTTTTCCTTTAGATACGCCAGTAATCTTACCAAACAACTCGGCCATAATGAATTTAGGGTGAGTTCCTCTTCCTATTGGGTGAGCGTGGTCACGGTAGGTAGTAATCATTTTATCATCGGGCGTAAGAACAGCTTCGCAACCTGCTACTATAGCTTCTTGGCCGATATATAGGTGACAAAACCCTCTAATTTTTTGTTGAATGTATAGGTGTCCGACTCTTTCCTCAAATTTTCTAATGAGTGTCATTAGCTCGTACCATCTAAGATAAGTTTCCTTACCGTATTTTTCTTTGGTTTCCTTTTTCTCCATGGTTTTGTTCATTGCCATAATGTATTGTAAGAGTAGCAAAAATATAAATCTTTGCGAGAAAAAAGAGGGCTTTCGCGTCAAAATTAACTTAGGGAGGAAAAGGTCAGTGGAAAGAAGCGATTATGATTTGTAAATCAGGGCTACTGCGTAAGCGTTAACACCTTGTTCATTTCCTACGTAACCAAGCTTTTCGTTGGTTGTTGCTTTAATAGAAACTTGCGATTCTTCTATTTTCATCACCTTTGCCAACGTGGATAACATTAAGGGCAAGTGAGGAGCAATTTTTGGTTTTTCAAGGGTTAAGGTAGCATCAATGTTGCCAATTTGGTATTTTTCTTTCTCCAAAAGAGCGGCTACATGGGCCAATAAAATTTTGCTGTCGATGTTTTTAAATTCTGAAGAAGTATCGGGAAAATGTTTGCCTATGTCACCCAAAGCAGCTGCACCCAGAAGCGCATCGCAAATAGCGTGAATTAAAACATCTGCATCTGAGTGACCTAAAGCCCCTTTCGTATGTTCTAATCTAATACCACCCAACCAAAGCTCTCTGCCTTCTACCAATTGGTGCACATCAAAGCCGAAGCCTATTCTAAATGGAGTCATGCTATTCTTCTTCTTTTGCTTTAATATCGTCGAAATTGAACGATAAGGTGAATCGTAAGGTATTGTCTAAAGGATTGTTTCTTGCCATTGAAATCAAGTAAGAAAAATCGAGGTTAAAAATGTTGTATTTCAGCCCAGCACCGATGGTGAAGTACTGGCGATTTCCTTTGTTGGGCGATTCATAGAAGTACCCCGTTCTCAAAGCAAACTGCTTAGCGTACCAGTATTCGATACCACCTGAAAGATTGATTTCTTGCATTTCTTCTCTAAATCCACCAGGTGCATCGCGAAAAGATTGAAATACTGCCTGAGCAACGGCAACATTAGGATCCATACCATCTTCTATGATTTTTGTTCCTTCAGAGTTTAAGCTGTCGCCGCCTTTGGTGGTTTGCAGGTAAACGGGTAAAGTAGGTATTAATAATTTGTTGAAATCTAAAGTAAAAGCAATGCTATTGTAATCATCAATATCAATTCTTACTGAAGTTCCCAACTTCATGTTCATGGGAATAAAGTTTCTTTTTCCAGAATCAGAGTATCTTACTTTACCACCTAAGTTTGATATGTTTAAACCAACAGCAAATTCCCCTTTTTTATCGGAAATTTTAATATTGTTTTTGAAATATGCTGATAGGTCTGCTGCTATGGTGTTTGCTGGTTTTGATCCTGGGTCTACATTTCCGGTAAGGTTGGAGTGAATATATCTTAGGGTAAAAGCACCTGAGAATTTTTTCGACAATTGATGTGCATAGCCAATATCGTAAGCCAATTCATTGGGTGTTGCAGAACCTAAAGGTCCGCCATTGACATCAGTAAAATCAATTTTTCCCAAACTAAAATATCTAAGAGAACTACCAACAGTTCCTTTTTTGCTAATTCTATAGAAACCAGATAAATACCCTAAGCTAATATCGGGCACTAAAGTTCTAAGCCATGGTGTATAAGCTACAGCGATACCCGATTTCTTTTCGATAAAAGCCAGTTTTGAAGGGTTCCAATGCATAGAGGTTGCATCTGGAGATGTTGCAACACCGGCATCTCCCATAGCTCCACCTCTGGAATCGGGCGCAATTAATAGAAACGGAACAGAGGTAGTTATGGGATTTAGACCTATACTTTTTAATTGTTTGTCGGTTTCTTTGCTTTGCGCTTGGGTGTTTGCGGTTAATAGCGCTAAAACGAATAATAGGGTATTATATTTAAAATGGAAATTACTTTTCATGAGCGATTGATTTGTGCAAATATATTTAAAATATGCTCTTACTTTAGTATTACTAATTTTTCCATCTTTTCGGCATACATCCCAGAGTCGGTTTTCACCTTAATTCTATAGATGTAAACGCCTCTGCCAATAGCATCTCCGAAGTCGTCATTTCCATCCCATTCAATTGGAGTTGGTTTATAACGCTCACTTGCGTCAATTGTTGTGTTGATGGTTTTTACAATGCGTCCGTTAATATTCATGATTTGCACTTGCACATCGAGAAAGCCTGAAAAATAATTGTGTTCAAACCAAAATTGGGTGGAAGTGGTGAAGGGGTTGGGGTAATTTAAAACATGACTCAAGGCCAATTCGGCTGAGTTGGCTACTACAAATTCTGTGTTGGCCGATGAGGAGTTGTTGTTTACGTCCCAAACCTTCATGCTTAGTTGGTGTGTTCCCTCTTCAAGGTCGTTGAGTTGATATTCTACTTTACCGCGCTGATAGCTGTTGATATCGCTCTCATAGTTAGAATTTAAAACATAAGGATTTGAACTTACATTATCTAAAATGGCTTCCAAGTTGTGGCCTATCGCATTTCCAGTGGTGTTGATACCACTTTCATCGTAAATTAAAGCATAGATTTTCGGATTTTCATCTGTTAGTCCTCTATAAACGAATGTGGAATCATTCATGAAGAGTCGAATTTGTGGTTCATTATTGTCGGCTAAACCTAAAGAAGAAGTTCCTCCAACAAGGAAATTTTCAAAAAATCCGCAGGCATCTTCATTGGCATTGGCGGCATACAAGCTAATTCTGCCGTTACCAAAGGTGTAGTTGATGTCTTTAGGTACAATAAATTCGAAGCTAAAAATACCGCTAGAAATACTTACTTTTCCTTTGTATATAATACTGTTTTGTAAGGTGTAAGGCACAGAGTCTTTATTGTTGTTATCCATTGTTTTAGTTTTTTGCACTTTGTCGTAAATTGTAGCGTACAAAATTCCTTTATAGTTACTTAGCAATTGATTGTCTTGGTTTTGAACTTCTCCTTCAATTTTCACTTTCATTAATGCCTTTAAAGTGTCGTTGCCTGAGTTTACACTCATTTGATTGATGGCATTAATTTTTATTTTGTTGCGAGGGAACGCCAAAGTCATCGCTGGGTCACCCATTAAATAGAATTTTCTTTTATTATTGTTTATACCTTCTGAAGTAGTTTGTTTGGCTTTCATGATGGTGTTGCCTATTGTTGGCCTAGAGTAGCCATTATTGACGAGTAAGCTGTCGTAAAAATTATCTGTAAAATCGAGATTTGATGAGCCATAAACTAATCGTGAAGTGGTTAGTTGTCCAACTATCCCGCCATTGCTATTTAATAAGGCAAGTTCGCCTGCTGAGACTCTTTGTGGGTCATCAAAACGGCTGAATTCACAAGTAGCGGTAACGAAAAACGGAAGGGTATTAAAGTTTTTCCATTGGTTAATATTGGCAATTGTTAGCACACGTTCGTCTGCCCATCCCGCTTCGCCGCCATGCCCAATATAATGTACAATTAAAGCGCCTTTGTTCATGGTTTCGGCTAGTCCATTTTCAATATCGGGATATCTGCCGCCAGCGGCCGAGCTTATCTTTTTGTAGGCATCAAAGTACAGTTTTTGGTGATTGAGGTTGCTATCGAGTTTTTTTATTTTAGTTAAACTCGATTCTGAGCCATAAATGTGGTCGTCGTAATCTGAATACTGGTATGGATCGCTCCCGTCATCAGCAATAAATACAATTTTATTTCTCCAATCTCCATAACTCGCATTGATAGTGGGTGTAATCGACGGGTATTCAGATGTTTTTTGTTCTCCATAACCAGAATATGCAATGATTTTATTCACTACGCCATCGGCTTCGGCAAGGGTGCTTACTGGAATCCTTCCTACACCAATGTCTGCTAAATCATTGGTAAAAGCATTTCCTTCATTCATGTCTAAAAAACTATAATAATCATCAGAGGCGTATGAATTGGCTAGACTTAAATACTCATAAGATTCAAAGGTGGGCACAAAATCTCCTCCCAATTGCGGTCGGTTTTTATAGTCGTAGCTAGCATCGCCAAACAACAATAAATATTTAGGAAGTTCAGCGTTCGAGCTGGCATTTGCATAGAAATAGCGCATCATATTTCGAATGGCGGTAATATCTTTGGTGCCCGATGAAAATTCATTATAAACTTGTTCGGGTGTTACCACCAATACAGATAATGCGTTTTTATCGCGATGGAAATCGGCTAGTTTTTGGGCAGCGCTTAAAAATTCGGGAGCGCTAACAATAACATAATCGACAGGAGAGTATGAATGAATATCTTGATTGCTGATTTGTTTGATGTAATTTGGGTAAGAGAAATTACTTCCATTAAATAGTATATACTCCTTAAGTGTATCTGCTTTTTGTTGAAAGGAAAGTATTCCGTTTTGATAAGTGTACTGTTGTTTTTTTATTTCAAAAGGATCTGTTACATCCCACAAAATACATGAAGAATTAGCATTGGATATTTTGTATTTTATAACTGCGTTATTTTGAACTTTTGATTTGTCTCGAAAACTCAAAATGCTTCCCGAGTAAATTAAATTTCTTTTCGCTGTAACTTCTAAATAGTTTAACCAACATTCGGCTTCATTTAATGGAAGAGCGTATTTCATTTTAATAGAGAAATTACTCGAAGTTGGTGTGTAGGATAATTTTTTGATGGTGTTTATTCTAGCGTAATCACTTTCGCTATTGGTAGACACTGCGCTAATGTTGTAAAAATTTTGAATTGTATTGCCTGCTTCATCAAAATACACATTGTTACCCGATGTTTGGTTAGATCGTGTGGCAAATTCGAAATTTAGCAGCAGTGGTGTGCTCGATACTAAGTTTGGAAAAGAAAAATTGTAAGATTTTTCTTGGTTGGCAATATTCAAAGGACTGTCAAACCACACCCGCCCACTTTTATTGAGGTTGATTTGGTCATTGTTGTAGGCACTAAAATCATCAAAGATACTGGTAGAATCTGTTGCAGTAGTGTTTTCTTCGTTTTGATTACTTATTCTTTTACCTGCTCCGTTGTTGAAAGTGATGAAGTAGTAGGCAACATCTGAATAGATGTTTCCCTGATACTTGTAGCTTTGCAGGGTGTTGTTGTATTGCCAAAAGTGCGGGCCATTGGCATAAAATAAGACGAAGTCATTGTCATCAAATGTACCGTCGTTTTCACCAACTACATAAGTAGCATTTTCCGGCAAGTCGTA
>CAMDPJ010000156.1 GCA_945903925.1 Chryseobacterium gleum | reverse complement strand
TGTTCAATGTTCAATGTTTAATGTTCAATGATTAATTATTAATGTTGGCTGTGTAACGCTTAAAGTTAGCTAGTATTAAACCTTGCACTAAAAAAAACAAATAAAAAAACCTCATCTGTCAACTAACGGATGAGGTTTTTTTATTTGTTGTTTTTTAAAGGCAAGCTTTCAATTTATCAGCCAACACCTGTTTAGGCACTGCGCCAACCTGTTTGTCTACTACTTCTCCATTTTTCAAGAAAAGAATAGTAGGAATGTTTCTTATACCATATTTAGCTGATATGCCAGGGTTGTTGTCAACGTTAACTTTTCCAACTACGGCTTGTCCGTCGTATTCTGCAGATAACTCTTCAACAACAGGTCCAACCATTCTACATGGTCCGCACCACTCAGCCCAAAAATCTACTACTACTGGTTTGGTCGATTTAAGAGCTAACTCTTCAAAATTGCTGTCGGTAAATTCTATTGCCATAATTGTGTTTTTTAATTGTTGCTTTAAAAGTATATCTATTTATTCTAATGCAATCTTTTCACTTGTATTATTTTCTTAAGAATTTATAAACAAAAACTATAGTTGAGCTATTTCATTAATAAATACTAAACTTCATAAAACAATGCAATTAATTGTGAACAATTTACAATTTTTTCTTTTCACAAACTGCTTTGCTAGTTACTTCGCACCACATTTGATGAATGTCTTTCTCCTAAAGAATCTGTTAATTGAATAATATAACTTCCTGCTGGATAAGAACCTAAATTTAACTTGAATGCATTATCGCCTATCATTGTAGTAACCATCGCAGTATAAAGTTCTTTACCTTCCAAACTGAGTAATTTTAAATAGCACATACCACCATTCATTGAGCTAAAAAAAACATTCAGCTGATCTGAAGCAGGAACAGGATAAGTTTTTAAGAATTGAATAGTATCTGATGAATTTTTTAAAGCGATAATCTCTGAGTTTTGTTTGCTTCCATCAAAATCATATTCAATTAGTTTGTAGTAATTAACACCTTTTAAAGGATTTAAGTCATCAAAATTATATTGAATAAAATCATAACTATTACCGGCTGCTTTTTGTTTACCAATAATTTCGAAATCGATAGCGTTCGACGAACGTAACACATCAAAATAGTCACTATTCACTTCCGATGCCGTAAGCCAGTGTAAGTGATTGCTGGTTCCGCTCGATTCACCATTAAAATAAACCAATTCAACAGGAAGGGTAGCTGTTGGAACAATTTCACCGGTGCTTAATTGTGTTGCTGTGCGCTTTAATCCATCATTAACAAAAGATATTTGCGCTAATTTAGGTGCAGATAATTCAGCGCTGGAACCTGAAAAGATTTTACCCGCTGTGCCACTTGTACCATTAAACCCACCTGCCCAACCGGTGACGCGTAAAATCGTACTACCTGTCCATGTAGTGCCATTGCTCGCTGCAAAATTCACATTATGACTACCTGTACCCAAAGCTATCGTGCTGGTGGCGCTTAAGGTTAATGTTCCTACTGTTTCGCTGAAACCTGCACCCGAACCGGTGCTAAAAGTACCACCTTTCATGTTTACATTACTGGCGTCGGATATTTTATTTGCCGCACCCAAACCCATGGTTCCCACAACAGTTATAGTTTGCGCATGAGCACTTAAGCAAGTGAGCAATATACTTGACAAGAGAATTGCAAATGCTTTTTCAAATAGAGAAAATGATTTTTTCATAAGAAATTGTTTAACCAAGTAACTACCGATAATTAAAACTCAATAATGGTTGACTGGGTTACCCTTTACCAAATAAAAATCTACCCAAGCATCCATTTGTATTTGTGAGCATGGCATCAATTATATTGTCCCTCAATACTTTAGCACTTAGAGATTGTTCACGGCGTGGGTGTTGTTGGGCATATTGTTCAAACCATTGGTTTTGTTTGCCCTTGGTTATTTTTATGGTTTGTGTATTGCTTAATGATTCGCCAAGCAATTCAATTTCTTCACCGCTTAAAACTACAAGCAAAGGTTTGTTATCAATACCGTCCTAAACGTTTTGTTTTTTTTAAAAAATTACTTAAATTCATCTTTCAAACAGTATTCAATTTCAATCTTTGTATATGAAAAAACTTAACATATTGATTTTTAGCCTTTTGCTTGGGGGGGGGTAAGCGCCCAAGTAGGTATAGGTACCACCACTCCTAACGCCTCGGCGGAATTGGATGTAACCAGCACCACCAAAGGTTTATTGCCACCACGAATGACACAAGCCCAACGCAATGCCATTGTGAGCCCAGCGGCAGGGCTTCTCATTTGGTGCACCAATTGTGGTGCATCTGGTGAATTTCAGGGATATAATGGTACCACTTGGACCAATTTAATAGGAGGTACCGCAAGTGCAGGTATAATTACAGGTTTAACTTGTGGCTCAGCTACTAACAATGGAACTCTAACATCAGGCACAGCAGCAAGTGATGTAAATAGTGCAGTTCCTTACACAGGAGGTAATGGCGCTACACATAGCGGACAAACTGTAACCTCTGCAGGTGTAACTGGTTTAACAGCAACCTTAAGTGCAGGTACTTTTGCAAGTGGCAGTGGTAGTTTAACCTATACCATTACAGGTACACCAGCTAGTAGTGGTACAGTCACATTTGCCTTAAATATAGGCGGACAAACTTGTACTTTAACGAGAACGGTTAGGGGTACTATTGCTGGTAATACAAATTGTACTAACGTAATTATGTCTGCTGTATCTTGTGCAAGTGTTTCTGGAGCCACTATTAATGATAATGGAGCCACTACATTAGGTATCGAATATGATTGGACTGGCGCTACCACCAGTGGAATGGCTAATACGAGCACCACAAGAGCGTTAGTAGAAATAGGGGGCCAATGTTGGATGAGGTTTAATATGGATGCAGTTCCATCAGCATTTAATCCTGTACCTGCTTTAAATACCGGTGCTGATGTTGGTTGGAGTGGATATTACACAGGAGGTCCTTTTGCAAATGAGGGGCGTTTATACCAATGGAAAGCGGCAATGAATAATGCTACTACTGAACGTTCTCAAGGAGTTTGCCCAACAGGATGGCATATCCCTTCCCATTGTGAAATAAGTTATTTAGAAAATACATTAGGTATGAGTACCGCTGAACAAATGTGTGGACATTGTACTAGAACTTCAGGCTCTGTTCATACAAAGTTGTCTTCAGGTGGTCTTACTGGTTTCGATGTATTATATACTGGTACTCTTGAAGGGTCTTTTTCAGGAAGAGGAACTTATATGAATTTGTGGTCTTCTACTCCTAATGTTACTAATCATTCTATGTATCGACAAGTTAGTAGTGGTAATATGTATTCCCATATGAGTTTAAATTATAGGGGCTTCTCAGTTCGTTGCCTCAAGGATTGATTCTGTTGGATGTTAATCCTACGGGATTGATACTTTCATTAGCGTAGTGATTCGGCTATGGGCGCTGTCTCTAATATCCCCTGCACTAATCAAAGTATTAATCCTTAATGCAACGAACAGAGAAGCCGAACACTCGGCTTTGGGGGTACACAGCGCCAGCAGCACTATGAAAGTGCAGGAAGTAAGAATTAGTCCCGCTAACCGTACTGCTACAATAGTAGCCGCTCATAGCAGGATCGGGAAACGAACCATCTAAGACGGCCCGCCTGCTCGGCATGGGCAACTTAAGCGGAGAGGCAAAAGCGCCTGCTGCATTGGGGGTGCTCCAACTTGTGAGTTCGGCATCTAAATCTGTTTGATTTGGTGATTTTTAATAAAAAAAAATAAAACAACTTTTAAAACACGCTAAAGGAATGGTAGTGATTTGATAGTGTGCATTTCATATAAAAAATAAGGTGTTTAAAGATTTATTTGTGTTAGAATAAATATGCTTATCCGAAAACATACCTAAAAGCAGTTCTTATTCGCTCCAATTCATTTTTTTGCTTAATGTTTGCGGCGCAAAAGCAATGAGTAGAAAAGATTTAGTTAATCTTGAATTCCACTGTTTTTAAATCTTTTAAATCTTTGATAAACTCATTGCTCACATTTACCTTTTTGCTACGCGATGGCATATCTACTTTTATTCTTGCGATGTTGTCGATTACATTTAGTTGCAAGCGGCAGTTACCAGGATGCTTATCTATCATCAAGTTGAGTTGTTCTACCAAATCAAGGGTAAGAGTATCTAAATTCACTTTCAGTGTAATCGACTTCGTGAGTTTTTCTCGCACTTCAGAAAGTAATTCGATATGATTTATTTTCAATTCTATCTCGGTATCGTATTTCGCATATTTTTTATCTTGCACTTTCCCTTTGATATACAGGTATGACCCCATCACCAGGTATCTTCTGAATTTTAAGTAGTCCTCGGCAAACAAGAAAAACTTGTAAGAGCTGGTGTAATCTTCAATGGTTAGTACGCCATAGAGATTTCCTTTTTTATCTAATCTCTCACTCGCTTCGGTAACCACGCCAGCAAACGATAATTCGCGCATTCTAAATCTCCCTATATCTTCATTTAATGCTTGAAAAGTACCATTTACAAAATGATCCATTTCTAGTTTGAAGTCGTTAAGCGGATGACCTGAAATGAAAATGCCAACCACTTCTTTCTCTTTATTTAAAGTTTGCATGTTGCTCCATTGCTCACATGTAGGCATAGGTGGCGCAGGAACTTGTTCGTTGCTTTCGGCACCAAATAAAGAAACTTGAGAGGTATCGGCTTCACCTTGCGATTGCACGCCGTACTTAATTGCCTTCTCTAAAAAAGTAGAATCCTTATCGTTCGCTTTAAAGAAAAACTGTGCACGATGTGTTCCCACAAAACAATCGAAAGCACCAGCTAAAACAAGATTTTCCATTGCCTTTTTGTTGGCTGCACGAAGGTTAATTCTCTTGGTTAAATCGAATACATTTTTGTACGGACCACTTGCTTTTCTTTCTTCTACAATGGATTCTACAGCACCTTCACCAACGCCTTTAATGGCGCCCAATCCAAAGCGAATTCGACCTTTTGAATTTACAGTAAACTTGTGTAAAGATTCATTCACATCGGGCCCCAATACAGAGATGCCAGCACGCACACATTCTTCCATGAAGAAAGAAACATCGGTGATGTTGCCCATGTTGTTGCTCAATACCGACGCCATATATTCGGCCGGATAATGCGCTTTTAAATAAGCAGTTTGATAACCAATTAACGCGTAACAGGTGGAGTGCGATTTGTTGAAGGCGTAAGAAGCAAAGGCTTCCCAGTCTTTCCAAATCTTACTTAATTTATCTTCGTTGTGTCCTTTTTCTTTTCCTTTTTCGATGAATTTCGGACGCATTTCATCCAATACATCCTTCTGTTTTTTACCCATCGCTTTTCGCAATTTGTCGGCTTCACCTTTGGTAAATCCGGCCAACTTTTGCGACAACAACATCACCTGCTCTTGGTACACGGTGATTCCATAAGTCTCTTCCAGAAACTCTTCCATTCCTTCTACATCGTAGGTGATTTCTTCCACACCATGCTTACGTTTAATGAAAGAAGGAATGTATTCAATTGGTCCGGGACGATACAAGGCATTCATTGCAATTAAATCGGCAAATACAGTAGGTTTAAGGTCTTTCATGTGCTTTTGCATACCCGGACTCTCATACTGGAATATACCCACCGTTTCGCCACGT
>CAMDPJ010000155.1 GCA_945903925.1 Chryseobacterium gleum | reverse complement strand
ATTCATTATTCGGCGCCCTCACCACGTGTATCGCCCAATGCGATAAAAAATGCATATAAAACTTTGTTTTACTACTTCCTCCTTCGTTTACAAGGAAAAACACCTAAATTATAATACATGTCAGCAAAAACATTGGTAATAACATCTATTGCAAACGATGCGCATCCTATTTTAAAGACTTTTGCAACAGAATGTGCAAAACGCAATGTGCCATTTTTGGTGATTGGCGACACTAAATCTCCTGCTAATTTTAATATGGAAGGTTGTGATTTTTGGAGTGTTGATAAGCAACTTACCTTGCCTTATGATTTGGTTAAAATAACGCCAACCCGCCATTATTCAAGAAAAAATATTGGTTATTTGTTGGCTATTGAGAATGGGGCAGAAGAAATTGTAGAAACAGATGACGACAATATTCCACGAGAAGAATTTTGGAATGAGAAGTCGAAGGAAGTATCTGGACATTATTTCGAAAATGCCGGCTGGGTTAACGTATATAAGTATTTCACCAAAGAAAAAATATGGCCTCGCGGTTTTCCTTTAGAGGAATTGCAAAATCAACAACTAGATTTAAACACTTTAGAAAAGAAAACAGTTGTTTGTCCGATTCAACAAGGTTTAGCCGATGAAAATCCAGATGTGGATGCTGTTTATCGCTTGACTTATCCTTTACCACTGAGTTTCGAAATCAAAAACAGATTGTTGTTGGGTAAAAATGCTTGGAGTCCTTTCAATAGTCAAAACACACATTGGTTCAAAGAAGCTTTCCCTTTGTTGTACCTGCCTTCTTTCTGTAGTTTTAGAATGACAGATATTTGGAGAAGTTATGTAGCACAAAGAATTTCTTGGGAATGCGGATGGAGCGTTTTGTATCATGAACCAACCGTTTGGCAAGAAAGAAACGAACACAATTTAATGAAGGATTTTGAAGATGAGATTCCTGGCTACAACAACAATTTTAGAATATGTAAAGAATTGGCCGATTTGAAACTCAAGGCAGGCACAGAAAATATGCTAGAGAATTTGGTGCTGTGCTACGAACATTTAGTAAAAATAGAAGTGATTGGAGCAGAAGAATTACCGCTGGTGAAAGCTTGGGTAAGTGATTTATCGAAACTTTTGTAATTAGTCAACTCACTTAAAGTATAAATCCTCTTTAATCATCATTAACGAGGATTTTTTTTAGTATTAAAGTATACAAATGATACACGAATTCTCAGTACTTAAAAAAGCAAAAAGAAAAATTGAAGCCGATTGGAAAGAGTTGCGTATTGCTATTTTAGGAGATCATGCCACTCAATTTATTAAAGAAGCTTTGATAGGGTATGGCGCTTTAAATAAACTGAATTACAATGTTTATGAAGCTGAATATTCGCAGATAGATCAGGAAATTTTAGATGCCGATTCTGAGCTCTATCGCTTCAAACCAGAAGTAGTGATTATTACCAATTCGGTTTATAAGCTCGAGCAATCATTTCACCATTCTAAAAATCAAAATTCATTTGCCAACTCTTTTGTAGATAAAGTGGAGGGGTGGATGGATGTCTTGAAAAACAATAGTAAAGCAAGAATAATTCTATCTACATTTCCTGAATTGCCCGATGCTGTTTTCGGAAATTTTGCGTCTAAAGTAAATTCTTCTTTTTTGTATCAATTACGAGTGTTGAATTTGGAATTAATGAAGTTGAGCGCGCAAAACGGCAATTTATTTTTGTGTGATGTTGCTGCGCATTATGGCGTTTACGGACAAAATACAGCAAAGTCGGCACAAATGTATATCAACGCCGACATGATTTTTAGTTTAGATTTCATTCCTGTTTTCACCAAACAACTTAATGATATTATACTGGCAGTAAGGGGTAAATTTAATAAGTGTTTGATTTTGGATTTAGACAATACTACTTGGGGCGGAATTGTTGGAGATGATGGAGTGGAGAATATTAAAATTGGCGATTTAGGAATAGGAAAGGCTTTTAGTAAATTGCAAACATGGGCAAAAGCGCTTAAAGAAAGAGGTGTTATTTTGTGTGTTTGCAGCAAAAATGATGAAGCAAATGCCAAAGAACCTTTTGAAAAGCATCCAGATATGGTGTTGCGTTTAGAAGATATTTCTGTTTTCGTTGCCAATTGGGAAAACAAAGCGTCTAACATTAGAAACATTCAGGAGATATTGAATATTGGCTTCGATTCTATGGTTTTTTTAGACGACAATCCTTTTGAAAGAAATTTGGTTCGTTTAGAGTTGCCTGAAGTGATTGTGCCTGAGCTACCCGAAGATCCTGCCGAATATTTAGATTATTTGTTGTCGTTGAATTTATTTGAAACAGCTTCCTTTTCTGAGAATGATAAAGACAGAACCAAACAATACCAAGCAGAGGCAGAGCGCGTGAGTTCTGTTGCGAAGTTTGCCAACATCGATGAGTATTTAGCTTCGCTAGAGATGGTTTCTGAAGTGAAGGAAGTAGATGGTTTTTCTTTGCCTCGGGTGGCACAGTTAACACAACGCTCTAATCAGTTTAATTTGAGAACCCAGCGATATACTGATGAAGATTTGAAAATCATGATAGCATCGGGAGAATACATTGCCATTAGTTATACTTTGGTAGATAAATATGGTGATAACGGATTGATTAGCGCAGTTGTGCTAAAGAAAGAAAAGGATTTCATTTTTGTGGATACTTGGATTATGAGCTGCAGAGTGTTGAAGAGAACGATGGAGCCTTTTGTTTTGAATACTATTGTGGAAGAGGCAAAGAAGCAAGGTTATTCTAAATTGATTGGGGAATATCTACCTACTGCTAAAAACGGGATGGTTAAAGAACACTACAAAAACTTTGGTTTTGAAGAGAAAAAGGGGAGATGGGAATTGAATATTGACAATTTTGAAAAGCACAAATGTTTTATAAGTCTCTCGAATTAAAAATGTTTTGCCTATTCGTCTTCTGCCGCACACTGCAATGAGTTCCGATTTGTCGCAAAATAAAGCTTTTTGAAGCAGTTCTACTTCTTTTTCTCTGCCTATGAATTTGCTCATAATTAATTTATCATAGGGCAAATGTAGGTACTAAAGTTTTTTTCTCTCGAAGAAATTCGATTATTCTTCCCTGTTTTAAAACTTCGCAATCTTTGGAAATAAAAACTGACCTATTACCAAAACGATGGCAGTAAGTAGCGCAAGTGCCCCGTAGTACTTGATGTTAGAGGATGAGCTAATGGTGGCTTTGTTCCAAATATTGGAGGCATAAAACACCTCTTTTTCTGTTTTTCCTTTGAGGATTAATGGTTTGTTGTTTTCGGTGTTTAAGGAACCACAAAATATTACGATTGAATTTTTGCCTTTCGTATCAACTGCGATGTACTCGCTGCAGTTCATGTTTTCGATGTTTTTGGTGAAAGACATAGAACTGCATAAAACCTCCACTTCACTTCCTTCGCGAGCTTGCGCAAACGAAAAATCGTGGTATTCTTTATTGCCAATTAAATGATTGGTTTGCGCTACCAAAATAATGAAGAAAGGAATTAAAACAGGCAGACTCAAAATGGGCATTAAAGTGTTGTTGAATGAGGCTTTTGATGAAATAGCATTGGTAAGTGAAAGTACTGCCGCGAAGCCTAAAGCAGCAATGATGATGAGTAATAAAAACAACCATTGATTTTCAATTAAATTTCCAATGAAAAGAGAATAGCAAAAGTAATTTACCAGTCCGGTGATGGTCATCAAAAAAGCGTTGTATAAAGTCTTGGCTGCTAAAATGGAATTGGGGTGCGCCAGCTGATTTAGATAGCCCTGCGTGTTTTCGGTATCGTTGCGAAAAGTGTTGTTGGCTGCGTTGATGAAAGCGAAGAGAATGATAATCCAAAAAAGGGCATTCCACGTTGGCGCATGCTCAATATTATCGAGTGCCAAATACGAAATAAAAGTGGTCGCTACAGCGAAAAGTAAGATGCTGTTGATGCCCGCTTTTTTTCTAAGCTCTAGCTGAAATTCTTTTTGGAAAAGATATTTTACTTCGTTGAAATTCACTAAATCAAATCGTTTAAATTTTCAACTCCAGCGGGTCTTTCCACAGTAAATCCTTCTGCGTATTCTGTTTTAATTAACCTGCCAAATTCACGGCAACGCGCTTCCACAAACTTCATGAATTCTTCGCTTGAAATGGGTGTAGCTGGTTCTTTAGAATTGGTGTCGTGAAATTGCGATTTGAATGCTTTTACGGCATCCATCTTTATGTCGAAATAACCTGTGATGTCAACAATAACGTCGGGTTTAATATAATGATCTTGTATGTAATGGTAAACTACATCAGGACGGTGAGCTTCTTGTTTTTTACCATTTAGTGAAGTTTCAATTTTCACCAATCCGGCTAAGAAGCACGCTTCACTAACCAATTGCGCGGCACGCGCGTGATCGGGATGGCGGTCGGTCACTGAATTCGCCAACACGATCGTTGGTTTGTATTTACGAATCATCTTAACCACAGCCAATTTATTTTTCTCCGATAAATCGAAGAAGCCATCGGGTAAACCTAAATTCTCTCTTTCAACAACACCTAAAATTTTTGCTGATTTTTTTGCTTCTGCGGCTCTAATCGCTGCAGAACCTCGTGTGCCCAGTTCTCCGGCAGTTAAATCAACTATAGCAACCTTGTCGCCTTGCGTTGCTTGCTTTACAATTGTTCCTCCGCACGATAATTCAATATCATCGGGATGAGCTGCAAAAGCGAGAATATCGACAGTGTGTGACATAGATTTGTTTTTGGTAAAGATAATATCTTCTTTTTTATATTTATCGAAAATTCAAATCCATGCATTTAGAATCCCTCCGCGAATATTGCCTTTCCAAAAAAGCTGTTGAAGAAACATTGCCTTTTGGTCCGGATACCCTAGTATATAAGGTAATGGGGAAAGCATTTTTGTTAACTGGATTAGAAGGTGATTTGTCGTTTAATGTAAAGTGCGATCCTGAAAAAGCTATTGAACTGCGTGAAGAATTTCCTTGTGTGCAGCCAGGTTATCACATGAACAAAAAGCATTGGAATACAATTACAGCAGATGGGTCGGTAAATGATAAACAATTGAAAGAATGGATTGACCATTCGTATGATTTAGTAGTAAGTGGTTTGACTAAGAAAGACAAAGAAATAATATTGAAATTGTAGTATTATCAGTATCCCTAGGTATCCAACCTAGTTCGTCATTGCGAAAATTTTGTACCCAAAATTAAAGCAATCTCATCATAATCATATACACCAACAACCTGAGTATATGCATAAAGCCAAATATAAAAACCTCATTTATTCATGATGAGATTGCTTTAATTTTGGGTACAAAATTTTCGCAATGACGAACTTTGTTTGAAGCGCTGATGGATAAAATGACTTTGTGCTCTTTGGTCGTTCTGCATTCATTTAGTTGCCTCCTTCACTGACAAAACACCCCCATTCATATAAAATCTACATTAAATTTCAATAATTTATTGCCTAGAACTTTTGTAGTATCTAAAAAATTATATTTTTGTCCCCTTGGTTTTTAGGAACCAGTAAAACAATAGTACACTTAAACTTAAAATTATCATGGCTAAAATTAGAGTTGCTTTCAATGGAATGGGCCGTATCGGCAAAAACGTAATGAGAGTTATCGTTGAGAAATTTAATGACAAAATTGAAATAGTAGCGGGTAACGACTTAGTGCCGGCTAAAG
>CAMDPJ010000154.1 GCA_945903925.1 Chryseobacterium gleum | reverse complement strand
CACCTGTAAATATGTTATGTTTAAACAATAAATTGTCGCGCACTTCTTTTCCGCCTTCAATCAACACACCTAACATTAAACCTCGGCCGGTAATCTTTTTAATTCTTGGCAATTGTTGCATCTCCTTAATTAAGTAATCACCCAGCATTTTTGCATTCGTTATTACATTCTCTTCTTCCATCACTTCCAATACCGCCATGGCAGCAGCACAAGCCAGATGATTTCCACCGAAAGTAGTGCCCAATAAACCGGCACTTGCTTTAAATTTTGGGTGAATTAAAACTCCGCCTATTGGAAAACCATTACCCATTCCTTTTGCAATAGTCACAACATCTGCTTGAATTCCTGCATGCTGATGCGCAAAGAATTTTCCTGTACGACCGTAACCACTTTGTACTTCATCTAAAATCAATACCACTTCGTATTTATCGGCCAAAGCTCGTAGTCCTTGTAAAAACTCTACAGAAGGCTCTACAATTCCCGCTACACCTTGAATTCCTTCAATGATGATACCAGCAACATCACCTTTTTTCAATTCATTTTCTACAACTTCTAAATCGCCTAAGGGAAGAAAACCTGTTCCTGTACCAGCATTAAAAGCAGCTTTCATTTTAGGATAATCGGTCACTTGCAAAGTACCAGAAGTTCTTCCATGAAATGCTTTATCAAAAGCCAGCACTCTTGGTTTTCCGGTGTGGAAAGAAGCCAATTTCAAAGCATTTTCACAAGCTTCAGCACCCGAGTTAATCAAGAATAAATTGTAATCGGTATAACCCGATGCATTACCTAATTTCTCAGCCAATTCTCTTTGAACAGGTATCACCACAGAGTTAGAATAGAAAGCAATATTTTCCAATTGCGATTCAATTCTTTTCACGTAATGCGGATGCGTGTGTCCGATAGAAATTACGGCATGTCCGCCATAAAAATCTAAATATTTTTTTCCGTCTTTATCGAAAACATAAGAGCCTTGAGCCTTTACTGGTTCGATGTTAAATAAGGGATATACGCCGAATAATTTCATTGTAAAAAGTTAAATCAATTAATACTATTTTTTCAAGAATGGGAAACTAACTCCTCCCCTTCCCTCTTAGAGAAGAGGGGTGCGAAAATGCTTGTGGGCTGAAGGGAGATGGATTTATTAAGAGTCCATCCTCTTCCCCTTTCACAGGCATTTACCCACTCTCCTCCTCCGAGGAGAAAGGGGAGAGAAATGCGCCTTATATTCGAAAGAAAAAACATTTTAATAACCTATAGATTTTAAATTCAATCCTGCTGTTTCTGGTAAACCAAAAACCAAATTAAAATTCTGCACTGCTTGTCCTGAAGCACCTTTCAGCAAATTATCAATACAGCTTTGTACCAATATTTGTCCGTCGATGACTTCTACCTGCAAGAAGCATTTATTAGTAGCCACCACCTGTTTCATATCTAAATCTTTTTGAACGATATGTACAAAAGGATGCGATTTGTAATAATCGGTGTACATCTTCAAAGCCTCATCTGCTGTGCCTTTAAACGGAGTATAAACAGAAGCTAAAATTCCCCTTGCAAAATTTCCACGGTAAGGAATAAAGTTCACCGCTTCGTTGAATCCGTTTTGCAATTTCTGAAGTGTAGCTCTTATCTCATTCAAATGCTGATGAGAAAATTGTTTGTACACAGAAATATTTCCTTCTCTCCAGCTGAAATGCGTAGTATCGGCCAAACCTCTACCAGCACCTGTTGAACCAGTAATTGCAGAGATATGAACAGCGCCAGAAAGCTTATTATTTGCCGCCATTGGAAGCAAAGCCATTTGAATAGCCGTTGCAAAACAACCCGGATTCGCAATTCTTTTAGCCTTTTTAATTTCTTCTTTTTGAAATTCAGGCAAGCCATAAACGAAACCTTCAAAATCGCGATTTACATCTTTAAAACTGTGACGAAAATCGTTACTTAAATCGATAATTTTTGTAGAATCGGCGATGTTATTGTCGCGCACAAAATCTTTCGATTTACCATGAGGCAAGCACAAAAACAAAGCATCAACTTGCTGCAATTCGCTGCTGAAGCTCATTTCTGTATCGCCCAACAAATCGCTGTGTACAGCATATAATTTGTTGCCCGCGTTACTTGTGCTGTGTACAAACTTTATTTCAACGTTAGGATGATGCAATAACAAACGAAGCAATTCTCCGCCTGTATAACCTGCACCTCCTGCTATTCCGACTGTATATTTCATACTATTTCTCTCCGTTAACTTTGTAATAAATAATGTTTTGCATTGCTGCAATTTTAGAGAAACCGCGCACATCATCTCCACTCCATGAGTTATTCATTTCGCCATATTGTCCGGCCTTAGAACTCATCAAATCGTGTTTAGATTCAATACCTTGCACATGGAAATTGTATGGAGAAAGGTGAACAAAAACTTTTCCCGTAACATTAGTTTGTGTGTCGACCAAGAAAGTCTCGATGTTTCTCATAACAGGATCTAAATACTGACCTTCATGCAACAAGGTACCGTACCAGTTAGCCAACTGATCTTTCCAATACATTTGCCATTTGGTTAAAGTGTGTTTCTCTAGCAAGTGGTGACCTTTAATGATGATTAACGGCGCAGCAGCTTCAAAGCCCACTCTACCTTTAATTCCAATGATGGTGTCACCCACGTGAATATCTCTACCTACACCGTAAGGAGCAGCTATTTCTGTAATTTTTCTAATCGCATCTACCGGATTCGCAAATGCTTTTCCGTTTACCGCAACCAACTGACCTTCCTTAAATTCAATCTCTAAAGTCTCTTCACCTTTTTTGGTAACTTGGGTAGGCCACGCCTCTTCTGGCAAATAACCGCTAGAAGTCAGTGTTTCTTTACCCCCCACGCTTGTTCCCCAAATACCTTGGTTGATAGAATACATCGCTTTATCGTAGTTTCCTTCGATACCGTGTTTCTTCAAATAATCAATTTCTTCTTGGCGAGACAAACGCTCGTCACGAATAGGCGTGATGATTTCTACATCCGGACAAATTATCGCAAACGCCATATCGAAACGCACTTGGTCATTACCAGCACCGGTACTTCCGTGGGCGATAGCTTTAGCATCTATAGATTTAGAATACTCGGCAATAGCAACAGCTTGAAAAATACGTTCAGCAGAAACGCTTAACGGATAAGTATTGTTTTTCAAGATATTTCCATAAATCAAGAAACGAACGCAATCGTTGTAAAAACGATCAGATAAGTTTAAAGTAGTGTGCGAAGCAACACCCAAATATTTCGCTCTATCTTCAATTTTCTTCAACTCGTCGGGAGAGAAACCACCAGTATCTACCAATGCTGAATGAACTTCGTATCCTTTATCTGATAAATATTTAACGCAATAGCTGGTATCTAAACCACCACTAAATGCCAATACAACCTTCTTTGTTGCCATAATTTATTTCTTTTCGGTGTTATTATCGTCGTTCTTTTTCTTTTCGTTCGGGTCCATAATCATACCTGTACACAAACACATTTTACGGTTGGTACGGGTTAAAATATCATAGTTAACGCAGCTCTGACAGCCTTTCCAAAATGAATCATCATCGGTTAACTCCGCAAAAGTTACAGGTCTGTAGCCCAATTCGGTATTGATTTTCATCACCGGTAACGAGGTTGTTAAACCAAACAATTTCGCATCAGGATATTTTGTAGTTGAAAGCTCGAAAGCCTTGTATTTAATTTGTTTTGCTAAGCCGTGCTGACGGTAGTTTTCGTCTACTATCAAACCCGAGTTAGCTACATATTTGTTGTGGCTCCAGGTTTCGATATAGCAAAAACCAACTACTTTTTCAGAGTTTTCCTCTCTATCTAAAGCAATGATAGCTTTACCTTCCATCATTTTCGATTTCACATATTCAGGGTCTCTTTTCGCAATACCGGTTCCACGTTTTTTGGCAGCCTCTTCAATCATGGTGCAGATAGACACTGCATATTTAACATGATCTTCGGTAGCTACTATAACTTCAATTGCCATTTCCTTAAAAATTAAGCTTAATAAATAAATTGATTGTTAAACTTTCCGTCAGCCGACGGACTGCCATCCACATGGGAGGCTATGTTAGCACTATACCCCAATGGGCCTGCTACTTGGCCTATTTGCCCTAGTAAAGGAAGGTGAATTGTTTTCAATATGTTTTTCGTTTAAAAACATGATGGGTAAAAGTAAGAAAAAAATGAAATGGAAGATGGAAAATTTTGATATTTAACGATAGAAGATGTTTATGCAAGGATTTAACAACAAAAAAGGCGCATCACTGCTCCTTTTTCGGGAAGAAGAAGAACAAGAAAACCATTAAGGTTTCACAACCTCTTCTGTTTTAGTTTCAGGCGAAACATGCGTTTCTGTCTTCGCCCTGTTGGTGTCAACTTCAGCAGTTTTAATTTCTGTTGTTACTGGTTCTGTTGTTACATCCTCTTTTGAAGGATCACATGCTACTAAGGATACTGCTGCTATCACAACAAATAATCCGGTTTTGATTTTGTTTTTCATAAGGTATGATTTTTAACTTGATACTTGGGAGATGAAGAAGGTAACCCAGAGGAGGGAAATACTTTTTGAGGAGTGGACTTCCGGGTGCGGGACTCCCTCTTAGAGAAGAGGGGTGGGGAAAGGCCTGTGTATTGGGAGGGAGATGGATTAAGTATAGTGAATCCATCTCCCTCCTCCCCACAAGCAAAATTACACCCCTCTTCTCTAAGAGGGAGTTGCACACCCGGAAGGGTGGATTGAAATATAAACTATGCATGCGTAGTTCGTCATTGCGAGGTACTCCGAAGCAAACTTATCAAGAACATACTAATTAAAACATGATGAGGTTGCTTCGGAGTACCTCGCAATGACGAACTGGGTAATTAAATGTAAAAATGATTTAATTTTATTCTGCCGCCATCCAAGCATCTCTGCTATGCTTCGCTCTTGCATCAGCCAAAGCCTTAATCGCTTCTGTTCTATCATTGTAAGAACCATAAGCCACTCGTGTTAAGCCGTTAGGTGTTTTACCCGCCAAATGGGCATCAAATCCTGCCGCTTTAATTACTTCTAAATATTTAGCTGCATTTTCTTCACTTGCAAAACAACCGGCAATAACGTGATATTTTGCAGAAGAATTAGTTGTTGATTTTATTGGAGGAGCAGAAATAACCACCTCAGTAGAATCGGCTAAAGCGCGATGTTTATCGACATTATTTTCCACCGCTTTTTTAGTGTACATAGCCAACAGCTCATCGTTCGACTCTACTTTTTGTGCCGACATGCTAATCACAACATCAGAACGGGTATCTTTCATCGCCTTCACCTCATCTAATTTCCCGGCAAAAGGATTCCAGTTCATGGTAGTGGTTTGTGTTTTACCTAAGTTCAGCGACAAAAACAAAGCACTTGCAGCCAACATAGGAACCACAACAGCAGCAGCCACTTGAGTAAAAGTCATTCCTTCTTTCTTAGCAGAAGGTATAGAACTGTCGATTATCTGACGCGTAATTTTCTCTTTAATGTTTACTTTTTGAAGAGCCACCACATGAATAGCTTGCAAGCCATAAGATTCGGGTAAAAAGTTTACCGAAAAATCTTGGTGAAAGGCAACACTTTTGTGTTTGGTTCTTTTGAAAGCGCCAACACCACTCAAAGAAATTTCTTTTCCTTTTCTCAATTGTTCTTGCCAGTTCTTCACCAG
>CAMDPJ010000153.1 GCA_945903925.1 Chryseobacterium gleum | reverse complement strand
TCTGTTGAACTGAGCGAACTCAAAGCGATGAAATTCTTAGCGCGGAATAAAGAACTAATTCATGATTTACTTTTCGGAACAAAGGAAATATCAGAATTAGCATCAAAAAAGATAGATGCGGTATTTCGAAATACCTGCATAAAAGAATTTAAGAAACATCATAAAACACCTATGAACATTATGAAATCCTGCTTAAGTTGACGGCTATGGGCGCTGTCCCTCAATATATATCGAAATAACGAAAATATTTTCCATTATAACTCATTCGTTGATAAATATTTTCCTTTGTGCATTAACTGCAAAGTCATTCACTTTTAGTTCGCGTAGATAATCATTTAACGGAAAATGTATTTACCAGAAATTGTTATTAGGGAAACAAAAAAATAAGGTTAGTTTTCATTATACTGAAAATGTTTTGTATTTTCACTAAAATATTTCACTATGGATGATTTTTTTATACGAGACACTTACTTAAAAAAAGTAGAACCTTATATTGGTAAGGAAATCATAAAGGTACTTACTGGTCAAAGGCGAGTTGGCAAAACAATTTTGCTCAAACAAATTCAACATTTGGTAAAACAGCTTGATAAAAAGGCAAATACGATTTACATCAATAAGGAACAAAATGAATTTAAACAGATAAAAAATGCAGAACAACTGTTTGAATATATTGAATCGCAATTAAAACCAAAACAATCCAATTATGTATTTATAGATGAAATACAGGAGATAGAAGAATTTGAAATTGCTTTAAGGCAATTGTTGGTGAAAGGGGTCGATATTTATTGTACAGGAAGCAATGCCAATATGTTGTCGGGTGATTTAGCTACGCATCTTTCGGGCAGGTATATTGAGTTTCATATCAATAGTTTGTCGTACACCGAATTTATTCAAATGCACAAACTAACCAACAATAACGATACATTAAATAAATACATACGATACGGCGGTTTACCTTATTTAGTGCACTTACCCTTAAGTGATGAGATTGTTTACGGTTATTTAAAAAGTATTTACAATACCATTATATTGAAAGATATTGTAGCTAGATATAGTATTAGAGATGTTGACTTTTTGGATCGTTTGGTTGAATACCTGTCGGATAATTTAGGCAGCTACGTTTCTTCCAATAAAATTAGTGATTTTTTAAAATCACAAAGGGTTCATTTATCGGTAAATACGGTGATGAACTACCTAAAATACCTCACCAGTTCGTTTTTTATTAATAAGGTAGAACGCATAGATATTATTGGTAAAAAAAGATTTGAAATAAACGACAAATATTTTTTTACCGATTTAGGTTTAAAACATTCCATCATTCCTTTTACAGGAGCACAAATAGGCAGCGTGTTCGAGAATTTGGTGTATAATCAATTAATATACGAGGACTATAAAGTGTTTATAGGAAAACATCACGATAGAGAAATTGATTTTGTAGCTCAAAAAGGCAATGTAACCAAATACATTCAGGTTGCCTATCAGTTGCCCGATGAAAAAGTAAGAGAAAGAGAATTTGGCAACTTACTTAAGATTGAAGATAATTATGAAAAAATTGTGGTTTCAGCAGATGAATTTACCACCGATTACAAAGGAATTAAACATATACATATCCGTGAATTTTTAACCAACAAATTGTAATTAATTACAATTATTATGATTATCCGTAATTGTACCAATAAACTTGATTAGGCCTCATCTCCAGCCCTTCTCCAAAAAAGAAGGGTGACTAAAGATGAGGCCTCTTTCGAAATGATTTAGATGCTACGATAACCGATAATCATAAACTCAATTTGCTTTTTTAAAGTAATTTTTTTTATAAATGCTTAATCTTAAAAGCATGCGGCAACGAAAATAAATGCTATTTTCGTGTATATTATCACGTAAACAGCATTTATGTATGGATAGATTTTTGCAAAACGCCTTACTAAATTGGCAAAAACAACCCAAGCGCCTACCCTTAATTATACAAGGCGCTAGGCAAGTTGGCAAAACTTATTTGATGAAATGGTTTGGTAAAACGCACTTTGAAAATTATGCTTATTTCAATTTCGATGAGCGGCCTGAACTGAAAGATTTTTTTGAGATGAATAAAGATGTGGATAGAATTATCAATTCACTTTCTTTAATTAGTGGCATCCCCATTAATGCAAATACGCTGATTATTTTTGATGAAATACAAGAATGTTCGGAAGCATTAAATACCCTAAAATATTTTGCTGAAAAAAAACCTGAAATTCCTATCGTTTGCGCAGGTTCGTTATTGGGTATTGTGTTAAATTCTGGAATTTCTTTTCCTGTTGGTAAAGTTAATTTTCTTACACTTTATCCGTTCACATTTAGAGAAGTTTTACCTTATTGGAACCATAATTTAGCTCAGTATTTAAATCAAATAAAAAGTATTGAGCCTATACCCGATTATTTTTTTAATGACCTGATTGATTTGTTTAAAAAGTATCTTGTTACCGGTGGTATGCCTGCTGTATTGAATGCGTTCAAAGAGGAAAAAACCTTTGATGCTTGTGATACTGTTTTACAAAATTTAATACTATCGTATCAAGGCGATTTTGCCAAGCACCCCGTAATGAGTGATGTGGCAAAAATACTGCAGGTGTTTAGTTCTTTGCCCAGTCAATTGGCTCGTGAAAACAAAAAATTTATTTATCAAATGGTAAGAACAGGCGCTAGAGCCAGAGAATATGAAGATGCAATTCAATGGCTCATTCGCTCTGGCTTGGTGTATCAAGTTAAATTAATTTCAAAACCAGGTATTCCACTTTTGGCTTACGATGATTTAAGTGCTTTTAAATTGTATGCTTTAGATGTTGGACTAATGCGTAAAATGGCAAAACTTTCTTCAACAGCTTACACAGAAGGACATCGTTTATTTACAGAATTTAAAGGGGCTATAATAGAAAATTATATTTTGCAAAGTTTAGTTTCGCAATTCGATGATATGCCAAGATATTGGAATTCTGGCAATACCGCTGAAGTTGATTTTGTAATTCAACATGAAAATGAAATTATTCCTATTGAAGTAAAAAGTGATGAAAACATTAAAAGTAGAAGTTTGCAACTGTATCATCAAAAATTTAATCCCAAGTTACGCATTCGATATTCTTTGAAAAACCTTTCTTATCAAGATGGTTTATTAAATATCCCTCATTTTATGTCGGATTACACAAAAGAAATTATGCTTATCCGCAATCGTACCAGTTAAATTATTTTCAAAGTGGCCTCATCCTCGGGCCTTTCCTTGAGCTAACGGCCCACTGCTTAAAAATGCTTTTCACACCCAGTCACCCTTCTCTTTTGGAGAAGGGCAGGGGATGAGGCCCAATGATAACTCAATAAAAAATTTATTCTAACACAAATAAATTTTAAAACATCTTTTTGTATAAAATGCTCGCTATCAAATCACTAACATGTCTTTAGTGTGTTTTGAAATTTGTTTTAATCGTTTTCTCAATTTTGTACATTGGCTAAAAACTTCTATTTTTCGCTTTAAGACCATTTTATATTTTAATATTTTGTCATGAAAAAAATTAACGTGTTGATTTTCAGCATTTTATGGGGGGGGGTAAATGCCCAAGTAGGTATAGGTACCACCTCACCTAGCAACGACTTAGATGTAGAAAGCAACAGTGGTACTGCAACCGCTATCGACATAAACAACACCTCTACAGGCGACCCAAAAATTAATTTTCAATTAAGCGGTACTTCTACCTTTTCTATGGGTATCGATAACTCCGATGCCGATAAATTTAAAATTGGTACATCGGCACTAGAAACTAGTACTCGTTTTACTATTGATGCTTCGGGCAATTGTGGCATTGGCAACACTGCGCCAACTGCATTATTAGATGTAGATGGCTCTGCCATATTCAACGAAAGTGGTGCGGCTGTTAATTTTAGAGTAGAAAGTGATGCAAATACAGGAATGCTTTTCGTCGATGGGACAAATAATAGAGTAGGTATAGGTACCACCTCACCTAGCAACGTCTTAGATGTAGAAAGCAACAGTGTTACTGCAACTGCTGTAGATATTAACTGCACCGGTGCTGGCGACCCAAAAATTAATTTTCAATTAAGCGGTACTTCTCCCTTTTCTATGGGTATCGATAACTCCGATTCCGATAAATTTAAAATTGGTACTTCGGCACTTGAAACCAACACTCGATTAACTATTGATGCTTCGGGAAATTGTGGGATTGGTAACACCTCGCCAGGTGCTAAGTTGGATGTTGATGGCTCTGCTATTTTTAACGAAAGTGGTGCGCAGGTAAATTTCAGGGTAGAAAGTGATGCAAATACAGGAATGCTTTTCGTCGATGGGACAAATAATAGAGTAGGTATTGGTACTTCTAGTCCCGCTGCAACTCTTGATATAAATGGAAACATGAAAATTTTAGCTGGCTATCAGTTTTATGCTACAGATGCGAACCATGGGATAACTTTTAATGAAAGTGACAAAACAGTATACCGAGAATATGGAGGGCTCCTTACTGATGGTATAGGAGTGCGTGGGCATGTTTTTATGTGTAGCGGAAGCTCTTTACAAATGCAACTTGCCACTGATGCCGCATATTTTGCAACTAAATTACTTATCGGCACTACTAATCAAAGTTATACGTTCGCTGTCAACGGCCAACCAGGTGCCAACGGCTTCACCGCCTTTACCAACTACAGTGATAGCCGGTTAAAAACAAACATCTCAAGTTTAGATACAGGAGCATTAAGTAAAATAATGCAATTGAGACCGGTGTCCTTTCAATACAACCAAAAGTACTTGCAACTTTACCCAAATTCTGATTTGCAAAAAGTGCACAAAGGATTTATAGCTCAAGAAATTCGCAAAGTTTTTCCTGAAATGGTATCGGAAATGAAGGCATCTCCTGATAGTGTGCAGTACTTAGATTTAGATGTATCGCACCTGCAAGTATATTTGGTAAAAGCCTTACAAGAGCAACAAGCTATTATTGAAGCGCAAGAGAGAGAAATAGATGCTTTAAAAGTAAACGCATTAAAAGTAGCCAACTTAGAAAACAAAATGAATGCAATGCTTTTGTTGCTTAATAACAAACAAGAATTAACGGTAAAACAGTAAGTAGATATGTTTATCAAATCAACAGCCATAAAATTAGTGTATGTTGCATTTTCACTGCAATATTTAACCGCCAATGCCCAAAACATAACTGTTGTAGGAACCATGGGTTTGGGTGCGGCAAATAAAATATCCGACGCAAGCAATGTAAACATGAAAGGTGGTACTTTTAGCACCGGTTCGGGAGCAGGCAATAGTGAAACAGTAGGAACTTTAACCTTAAGCGCCACTAGCACTATAGCCTTGGGCACAGGTAGTCATAATTTGAATTTTGCAGCGAGCAATGGCACTACATGGGCAGGTAGTACGATTTTACGCGTCACCGGTTGGGCAGGTGGGTTTAATGGTACAAGTGGCACAGCGGGTAAAATCTTTTCAGGCTCCAGCGCTGAATTATCTGCACCTAAATTAGCGCAAATATCTTTTGTTAATGGTGAATTAAAGCGCACAGCAACACAATTAAGCACTGGTGAAATTGTTCCAACAGCTACCCTTCCTGTTGAATTACTAGAATTTAAAGCTACAGCCAACAGCGCCATAAAAAATGTTGACCTTTTGTGGGTAACAGCATCGGAAATTGACAATGATTATTTCGTTATTGAACGATCAACAAATGCAAGCGATTGG
>CAMDPJ010000152.1 GCA_945903925.1 Chryseobacterium gleum | reverse complement strand
ATGCTTTTGAATATTTCATGATAATGTGATTGTGCGCCAAAAATAGGGTTTAAACCCGAAACATAAAATTATGTGCAGTACTTCGTAGGGGCGTCAGTCAGTTGACTGTCGCCCCTACGGAGGCATATTGTATGAAAATCGAAATTCTACTTCTTCCCACCCTTCCTCTTAATCATGCCGCCTTTAATATCTTTCACACCAGTAGTCACCATAAAAGCATTAGGGTCGATTTCATCCAACTCTTTGCGCAATCTCGACATCTCTAAACGTGTAACAATAGTGTAAATAACCTGGTAGGTTTTGCTGGCTCCGCTGGCGTTGTACCCCCCGCTGCCTTGGTAAATGGTAACGCCTCGCCCCATGTCATCAACTAGCATTTTACGAATTTCTTCGTGCTTGTTAGAAATAATGGTAACACCGATATATTCTTCCATTCCTTCCACAATAAAATCTACTGTTTTAGAAGCGATGAAATAGGTGAGCATAGAGTAAAGTGCGTATTCAATTTTAAGGATATATGCAGCTACTAGGAAGATAAATACGTTGAAAATAATGATAACATCACCAATGGTTAATCCTATTTTTCTGCTGATATAAATGGCGAGAATTTCTGTTCCATCGAGCACTGCTCCACCTCTCATAGATAAACCGATTCCTGCACCTAAAAAGAATCCACCGAAAACAGAAACCAATAATTTGTCTTTCGTTATTTCTGGAAAATCTACAAAAGCTACAACAATTGCTAATCCTAAAATGGAGGTGATACTTCTAATAGCGAAGCGCTTGCCCACTTGTGTGAACGCCAATAAGATAAAGGGAATATTGATGAGTACGATGAACCACGAAAGAGAAACTTTGAAATGCGCTTGCAACAAAAGTGAGATTCCAGTAACGCCGCCATCTACAAAATGAGAGGGGAGAAGAAATCCTTTTAAACCGAAAGCTGCGGCGAAAATACCCAGTGTAATTAAAATTAAACCTTTAACGATATACGTGATAGAAACAACGCGGTGACGGGCTTGCTTGCTAACGTCTTCGCTATTTGTAGATCCGGTTCGGTGTTTTATTTTCTTTACCAAACGGGCACTTTCGCGAACTATAACTCTTTGAAAAAAAGGCAACATATAAATTAAAGTATTAATATCTCTACCCTACGGTTCACCTTCATTTCCATTTCGGTTTTTGCATTCGGGAAAATCATTTGCGTATTGCCGTATCCTTTGTAGCTGAGGCTTGATGCTTCGATGCCGTTTTTAATCAAATAATCGTAAATCGCTTTGGCTCTTCCTTCAGATAATTTTAAGTTGTAATCGGTATTTTTTTCGCCAGGAGCATTTACGTGGCCGTCGATTTCTATTTTTATATTCGGATTGTTTTTAAGTAAGTAAGCCAAGCTCGTCAACTCAGTTTTTGAGCGACTTAATAAAGAAGTAGAATTGGCTTGAAACAAGATGTTGTTGAGTACCAGTTTATCTCCTTTTTTGTATTTTTTTTGATACCATTTCAATTTGCTTTGTTTTGCCAAAGCCAATATGTCATCGGTAATTCGAGTATCCACCAAAATACTATCGCAATCACTTTTAATGGCCACTACATATCTTTTTCCATGCGCCAGTTGTATGCGGTGTTCTTTGCTGCAAGAGGCACAAAAACACTGTCCGTTCAAAATTTCTTCGGTAGATAAAACCTTATCGTAAGTAGTAATACCAGCTTTAGGCACTATGGCTTCCTTGGTAGAGCAGTATGTGCTGTATTCGTACAAATCATACTCTATGTGGCAGGCAGAATCAACAGAAAAACGCATGTCGTAAAATGAAGTATCTACATCAAACCAAAAAAATTGCTCTACGTTGGGTATCGATGGAATAGGTTCTTCGGCAAGTATTTTAAGTGGCTTTAATTTATCGCAAGACACCCGTTGCCCAATCATTACGCTGCTGCATAAGAGAAGAAATAATATGGCGATTTTGATTTTCATGGGCAGGCTAATATACTTAAATTATCGTGTAAAAACCCATTCATTGTCAAGGGATAATTTCTCGTTAAACACATATTTATCCATATCGAAATTCTTTAAATCTTCTGTTTTTTTGATGTTTTTTTTAATCATGTAATTGGCCATCATGCCGCGTGCCCTTTTGGCAAAAACCATGACTGGTTTAAATTCTTTTCCTTTTTTTTCTTTGAAGGTGCAGGTGATAATGTCGCTTTTTAATTTTTTGGTGTTGAGTACCTTAAAATATTCGTTTGATGCTAAATTTATTAGCGGTTCTCCTTTCAATTCTTCGTTTAGTTGTTCGGTGATTTTATCGCCCCAAAAAGAATATAAATTTTTGTGCTTGCCTGGTGCCCAGCTGGTGCCCATTTCTAAACGGTAAGGTTGAATTAAATCGAGAGGCTTAAGCAGGCCGTACAAACCAGAAAGAAAGCGAAGTTTGTTTTGTGCCACGTCTAATTCCTTGTCGGAAAAGTGATAAGCATCTAATCCGTTAGCCACCTCTCCATCGAAGGTAAAAACAGCAGGTCGGGCATTTTTTTGGTGATGTTCTTCGGTAAAATCTTTGTAGCGCTCTATATTTAAGTCGCTTAGTTTTTCGCTTAAATCCATCAACTTAGAAATCTTTTCCGCCGATAGTGTTCTTAAACCCGAAATCAACTCCATACTTTCTTTGCCGTTCTCGTTTATAGAGAATTTTTTAGTGGGTATTTTAGTTTCAAAATCTAAAGTTTTGGCCGGAGAAAGTACGATCATCATAACAGTGAGTTTGCATCAAAAATAGTATAAAACCTTAGTTCGAGTAGTTATTTTACTTAGAATATTATTTTTTGAATTCCCTTTTGCCGCTTATATTCCTCGACTTCAGCGCGAACATAGTGGCAGATTTTCTCAAGATAGTGCTGTGTTGAGGTAAGTAAGGCAAATTATTTCTACCTTCATTTCATGCAAGAGCTTCTTAAGGAAATATCGTTTAAAACATCGCGAAGTGGTGGAAAGGGCGGACAAAACGTTAACAAGGTAGAAACCAAGGTGCATTTGCTTTTCGATGTTCAGAACAGCGCATTTTTAAGCGGCGAACAAAAGAATCTTATCTTACAAAAAGCAGCAAATAAAATAAACGACGAAGGAATTTTAATCATCGCCGAAGAAAGCGGTCGTTCTCAATTGGGTAATAAAGAAATGGCCATTAAAAAGTTTTTTCTATTGCTTAAAAAATGTTTCTTTAAACCTAAGCCCCGAAAGAAAACAAAAGTGCCGCGTTCGGTAAAAGAGAAAAGAATTAAGGATAAAAAGAAGAGAGGCGATACCAAGAAGTTGAGAGGTGGCTGGGAGTAGAATTGCATTTGTGTAAAAACAAAAAACGGCATTTAACGTTGTAAGTCAGTTACATAATCCTGATATTTCACTTTTCTTAGTGGCATCAAATGTTTTGTTAAATGTTTAGCCGCTATTGTGGCTTAAAAACTTTATACACCCCAGTCACCCTTCTCTTTTGTTTATTTGGTGCAAGTAGGCTTTCAAAATAGAATTGAAGTGTACAAAATACTAATTAAGTAGTTCACAGCTTCTGAAATAAAAAGCCCCCCTCGTAATCTACGAGCGGGGCTTTTTTAAATGTGTTGAGAATTATTATTCTGCTGCTTTTGTTCTACCCATTAAGATATCTCTTACTTCGCCTAATTCTTCACGATTGTATTTGTTATCAGAACCTTTCAAAAGGTTTAGGAAGTATGAAAATTTGTTTTCTTCTTCTTCGGGGCCTTCAAATGCCAAGTCGAAAACTTCGTTTTGTTCGATATACTCTTTAGTTAAACGCAATAGTTTAGTAACCAAAGGATCTTCCTCTTTAAGAGCATAGGCTCTAATATCTGTAAGCTTTGAAGCGATTGCCGCAACGTCAAAGTTTTGTTCTGAGCTTTTTACTAACTCGTCGAGCAATTGATTGGCTTTTGAATCTTTCATAAATATTTTTTTATAATGGGCAAATGTAATAAACTCTTTGCAATCACCCCGAATTTTAATTTCAATCCTAAAAATATTTTTTCTTTTCAGGCAACGCATTGATATATTTCAATCTAACTAGATAATTGCTGCGCATCATTGCTAGGACCAATTAGTTTTTTATTTAGTAAAACACACTGTTTTAAATAGATTATTATGAATTTAATAACTGTTACACTGCCACGTTTCGCATTTTTCGGATTACTATTTTTAGCACACTTTTCTTTATTGTCGCAGTGTGTTAGTAATTCCCCATACCCTTGGTTGTGGCCATCCCATAAAAATTGGTTTATTGCACCTCCCAATCAATGGAATGGTCAGATACTAGATATGTCGACTGGTGCGCAAACATCTGTTGGAACAGGAGGTCCGCCTGCTATTCAACAATATGAAGGAACCTCAACAGTGAGTGATGACAAGGGTAACTTGTTGTTTTACACCAATGGCAGAAGAGTATTTAAAGGTGTAGGAGGAGCAGTTACTCTTACATACGCGGGGTTGTTAGAAGGTAATGAAGGAGGTGCAACAGGTACAAATGGTAGTGCTGTGCAAGGGGTTATTACTGTGAGACATCCTTTAAACCCTGACCAATATTACGTTTTTACTACTGATGATGCCAATAGTGGAGCGACTGTGGGACTTAATTATTTTGTTTTTGACAAAAATGGAAGTAACGTGGCTCCATTGGGAGCAAATCGTTTAGGTGCCTACCGTTCTGCGGAAGGTATAGCTGCTACAAAACATGCAAATGGTGTTGATATTTGGATTACCGTAATGGGATCGGGTACTTCTACTTTTTACTCCTATCTTTTAACTTGTATTGGTTTAACAACCATTCCTGTTGCTTCAGCTGCTGCACCTAATTTGTCGGGGCAACAAGAAAGAGGTGGTATTGCTTTTTCCTCTGACGGGAGTCATTTTGCTGCAGGGTTTGGTTCAAATAATTATGTTTATTTATTTGATAATAGCACAGGTGTAATTAGTGATAAGCATATACTTACAACAACCGGAGGATTTGATGCTCCTTATGATCTAATTTTCTCACCTGATGGCACAAAACTATATTATACCGCACAAATGGGTAATTTATGTTATTATGATATTAGTGGATGGCCTTCTGCCGCAGCAATCTCTGCTACTAGAACAGCTACAGCTGTTTCTTCTGCATTTAATGCAATAGAATATGCGGCTGATGGATTTTTATATATTTCAACAAATAGAAACGGCGGACCAATAGCAAAAATAAGTGGTAATTATAATACTGGAGCTGGTTTGTCGGCATCCAATGTTGCTTCAACAATTGCCGCCTCGGGTCTCCCCACCATGTATTTGCCTCCTGCCGATAAGCCAGTAATTGCAGCGGCCGGACCTTTTTGCGACACAGATGCAGCAGTAGATTTGTCAACGAATTGGACATGTGCAGCTGGTTCAGCTGAAGGAGGAAATCCAGCTGGAGTTTATACTTCTAATTGTGGTGCTTGTATTACTGATGCTACCAATGGTACTTTTGATCCAACAAAAGCGGGAGTTGGAGCGTGGCAAATTATTTTTACAAGATGTTTAGTGGCAGATACTATTGATATTGTAGTAAACAATTGTGGTGCTTGTCCCGACACTTCTTTGTCAAATTCAATACCTCCTATTTGTCCTAGCGGAACAATAGCATTAAACACATATAAAGTTACTGTAGAAGCAGGTGCCTGGAGCATTCAAAGTGGTCCGGCTGGTTATTCTGCATCGATTACTG
>CAMDPJ010000151.1 GCA_945903925.1 Chryseobacterium gleum | reverse complement strand
AAACCTTATTTTTCCAATGGTTCTCGTTAATCGAAAAACAAGCGCTGAATTTATTTCCCGATGAAATTTGTTTTGAAAAGTGTGCCTGACGAAAGGCTATGGCAGGAAATTTTTTCGCCGTATTTTGAATTGAACTCAATTCTAATTTTAAATGTTCTTGCCCCAAAACACTGCATTCTCCGTTGTTGATGAAATCGGTGGAAGAAAAAATTGGTGTTTCGTTGCCCGGACCGACAGGCTCGAATTGTTTGAGTATGCGGTGAAATTTATCATCGATATCGTTGATAGATAATTCATCTTCCACCATGATTTTAGCTTGTAACAATTCACGAGGAATAGAGGCAGAAACCACCACTTCGAACTTTGATTTAAACGCAGGATAATCTTCTGCTTTCATCGTCATTCCAGCAGCATGATCGTGTCCGCCATATTGTTCTAACAAATCTGCACACTGCTCAATCGCGGCCAAAATATTAAAGCCTTTTACCGAACGGGCGCTGCCCGTAATTTTTCCATCTGCTTCGGTAAAAACCAAAGTGGGACGGTAATATTTTTCTTGCAAACGAGACGCTACAATACCCACCACGCCTTTGTGCCATGAAGAATTGAAAACTACCGAAGTACATTTTTCTTCTTCGCCAATTAACAATTGTAAGGCTTCTTCGGTGATCGATTTTTCGATGCTTTTTCTTTCTTCGTTATAGCTATCGATGGCAGAACCAATATCATCGCGCATTTGTTTATCTGAACTCACCAGCAATTCTACAATCTCGCTTCCGCTGTACAATCTTCCGGCGGCGTTAATGCGCGGACCGATACCAAAGCCTATATCACTCATCGTGAGTTCGCCTCCTTTTCGTTTGGCAATGGCAATAATGGTTTGCAATCCGGGAGAAGGATTTTGATTTAATTTTTGCAAACCATAATAGGCTAAAACCCTATTTTCTCCAACAATTGGAACAATATCGGCACCTATGCTCACTGCTAATAAATCTAGATAACGCAAGTATTCTTCTTTCTCCAATTCGTTTTTTTCGCAGTAAGCTTGAATCAACTTAAAGCCCACTCCCGCGCCCGATAAATGCTTGCAAGGGTAAGTGCAATCTAATCGCTTAGGATTTAGCAAAGCCACAGCATCGGGTAAAATTTCTCCAGGTTGGTGATGATCACAAACAATATAATCTATTCCTTTTTCTTTTGCTGAAGCAATTTTATCTACCGATTTGGTACCACAATCTAAAGAGATGATTAAAGTGAAATTATTTTCTGCAGCAAAATCAATAGAATCATTAGAGATACCATAGCCCTCTTTATATCTATCGGGAATATAAAACGACAAATTATCAGTGAGATTTTTGAGGAACAAATACATCATCGAAACCGCTGTTGTGCCATCCACATCGTAATCGCCAAACACCAATATCTTTTCATTTTTTTGAAGAGCCAATTCTAATCGAGCCACCGCCTTATCCATATCCTTCATTAAAAAAGGATCATGAAGAAATTCTAAGTCAGGTCGAAAAAAGGTTTTTGCTTCTTCAAAATTGGTAATACCTCTATTCAACAACAACTGGGCTAAAACAGGATGTATCCCCAAGCGTTTTGCTAATTCCTCCTTTTGAGCCGAAGAGTGCGAAGAGATATTAATCCACTGTTTGTTTAACATGATGTAAAAGTAAAAAATAGTAGAGAAGATTTTTATTAAATTCGCGCTATCAAAAACGGCAGTAATGAAAATCGGTATCGTTCAACAATCCAATAGCGCCAACATTTCGCAAAACATCGAAAAGTTGGAAAAAAACATTCGTGAATGTGCCGCAAAAGGTGCTCAATTGGTGGTTTTGCAAGAGCTTCACAATGGCTTGTATTTCTGCCAGACAGAAGATACCAACCAATTCGATTTAGCTGAAACTATTCCTGGTCCGTCTGCTGATAGGTTTGGAAAACTAGCGAAAGAACTAGGTATTGTATTGGTCACTTCCTTATTTGAAAAACGCGCTGCTGGCTTATATCACAACACATCTGTAGTTTTTGAAAAAGATGGCTCAATAGCTGGAAAATACCGCAAAATGCATATTCCAGATGACCCAGCTTACTACGAAAAATTTTATTTCACGCCGGGTGATTTAGGATTTGAACCCATACCAACTTCATTAGGTAAATTAGGCGTGTTGATTTGCTGGGATCAATGGTACCCAGAAGCGGCGCGATTGATGGCCTTAGCGGGCGCTGAGTTGTTGATATACCCAACAGCAATAGGTTGGGAATCGAGCGATAAAGAAGAAGAAAAACAAAGACAATTAAATGCTTGGGTGAGCGTGCAACGCGGACACGCAGTAGCGAACGGATTGCATGTTATTTCTGTTAACCGTGTGGGACACGAAGCAGATCCATCGGGAGTTACCAGCGGCATTCAATTCTGGGGAAATAGTTTTGTTGCTGGTCCGCAAGCAGAATTGATTCATACCGCAAGCAACGACAAAGAAGAAAATATTGTTTTAGAGATAGATATGAAACGCTCAGAACAAGTACGTCGCATCTGGCCTTTTTTCCGCGACCGCAGAATTGATGCTTTTCAAGATTTAACCAAAAGATTTAGAGATTAAAATTATACCAATGGCAGCAACCGACAGCACAAATCAAGCTTCAATCGACTCAATACAAATTGCACCAAAAGTCATCGATGAAAAAACCGTTCAAGGCATCACTCAATATTTTCCTGAGTTCATGCATGAAGAATATTTAGGAAATTCTTTAGACAGATGGATTATTGCCCTTGCAGGAATTCTATTGTCGATACTTGCCGCAAAATTGCTTTACTGGCTTATTTCCAACGTGGTGAAAAAATTAACTGCCAAAACAAAAACTAACCTCGATGATTTGTTGATCGAGAAACTTGAAGGTCCGGTTGCATTTGCTATTGGTCTATTTGGTATTTGGATATCTACAGACATTCTTCATTTTGGAGAAGGATTTGAGAAATTTCTTCGTGTAATTTTTTACATCGCTACCTTGCTAAATATTGCCTGGTCTTCTACCCGATTGATTGATGCCTTAATTGATGAATACATTGTACCACTCACCGAAAAATCATCGAGCGATTTAGACGACCAAATTTTACCCATCGTTAGAAAAGCATTAAAAATAACCGTTTGGGTGATCGCCATCATCATTGGTTTAAGCAATGCTGGCTATGATGTAGGCGCGCTCATTGCAGGTTTAGGTATTGGAGGTTTGGCCTTTGCCTTGGCCGCTCAAGATTCAATGAAAAACCTATTTGGAGGAATCACCATCTTCACAGACAAACCCTTTAAACTAAAAGATAGAATTATCGTTGCTGGAACAGACGGTGTTGTTGAAGATATTGGAATAAGATCTACCCGTTTGCGCACTTTGATGGGAAGAAAAGTTACTATTCCCAATTCCATTTTCTCTAATACAAGTATTGAAAATGTTACATCAGAACCACTGTTTAAAGTGGTGATAAATCTAGGTTTAACTTATGATATGGGCTACGAAAAAATGAATCAAGCGATAGCAACCCTCACAGAAATTGCAGAAAAGAATGACGGGGTTCAAAAAAATTACTTTATCAATTTCAACAAATTCTTAGACTCTTCTTTAAACATAGAATTTTCGTATTTTATCAAAAAAGACAAGGAGCCTCATATAGTTCAAACAGAAATGAATATGGAGATTTTGCGTCAGTTTGAAGAAAAAGGATTGAACTTCGCTTATCCTACAAGAACTGTATACCAAAAAAGTGTATAATGTCGCAAAATAAACTTATTATCGTTCCCACTCCTATTGGCAATCTCAAAGACATTACTTTGCGCGCCCTAGAAGTATTAAAAGATTGCGATTTCATTTTAGCCGAAGACACACGCACCAGTTTGCGATTATTGCAGCATTACGAAATCGAAAAAAAACTTTACCCTTTCCACCTCAACAATGAACACAGCGTATTAAGTAAGGTAGCCGATGAAATTGGCAATGGAAAAACTGCTGCTTTGGTTTCTGATGCGGGTACTCCAGGAATTTCCGACCCAGGCTTTTTATTGGTGAGAGAATGTGTTGCACGAGGAATTAAGGTGGAATGTTTGCCGGGCGCAACGGCTTTTGTGCCAGCACTAGTAACATCGGGCTTGCCTTGCGATAAATTTCACTATGAAGGATTTTTGCCCCATAAAAAGGGCCGCCAAACACGCTTAAAATATTTAGCTCAACTTCCCGAAACCATCGTTTTATATGAATCTCCGCACCGAATTGAGCGTTGTTTGAATGAAATCAAAGAATTTTTTGGAGAGACTCGCCAAATATCATTCTGCCGCGAAATATCTAAAATGTTTGAAGAAATTAAACGAGGAACCGTTGTAGAAGTAATAAATTCAATGACTCCCAATAGCTTCAAAGGAGAAATGGTGGTAGTTATCGCTGGCTACGAAGAACCAAAGAAAACAAAATATAATTCTGATTTAGAATCGGAATAAAAGAAATATTAGAATTTAATTTGGAATTAACATTAAACTTAGCATCTTTGTGCTGCGATACTTATTGAGTTCGCCAACATTAAACATTAAAGAAGTATGATTAATAACATGAAAAAAATCAAAGATTGGGGTTTAGGATTAAACACACCATTATTGATTGCAGGTCCTTGCAGTGCTGAAACACAAGAGCAAGTAGTAGAAACAGGTAGAGAAATAGCTAAACACGCAAAAGCGCAAGTCTTTAGAGCTGGTATATGGAAACCTAGAACTAGACCAGGATCTTTTGAAGGTATTGGTGAAGAAGGTTTGAAGTGGATGAACGAAGTGAAAAAAGAAACAGGAATGTTATTAACCACTGAAGTTGCTACTACAGAACACGTTGAATTGGCGTTAAAACATGGTATCGATATTTTATGGATTGGTGCGCGCACTACAGTGAATCCTTTCTCTGTGCAAGATATTGCCGATGCATTAAAAGGAGTGAATATTCCGGTGATGGTGAAAAACCCAATCAACCCCGATATCGCTTTGTGGATAGGTGCCATGGAAAGATTAGCAAACAGCGGTATCGATAGAGTTGCTGCTATTCACCGTGGGTTCTCTTCATTCGAAAAATCTCCTTTCCGTAATGCTCCAATGTGGGAAATGGGTATCGACTTAAAAACGCAGTTTCCTAATTTAGATATCATTTGTGATCCTTCACACATTGCTGGAACACGCGAATTGATTCCTTATGTTTCTCAAAAGGCCTTAGACTTAGACATGGCTGGTTTAATGATTGAAACACACATTACTCCTTCTGTAGCTTGGAGCGACGCTAAACAACAAGTTACGCCAGATAGATTGAACGAATTGTACAATGCTTTAAATTTTAGAACCGCTTCTTCCGATAACGTTGAATTTGGAAGCAAACTAGAAGCTTTAAGAGCAGAGATTGACAGATTAGACGATCAAATCTTTCATACTTTAGCAACACGTATGAATGTAGCGCATCAAATTGGTGAGTTCAAAAAGAAGAACAGCGTAACTATATTACAAGTTGGAAGATGGGAAGAAATCATCAACAAACGCATCTCTTTAGGCAAAGCAATGGGCTTAGATGAAGACTTCGTGAAAAAATCGTTGGAGTTGATTCACCAGGAATCTATTCGCCGTCAGAACAACGTGATGAACGAAAAAACTGAATTGGCAGGAAAATAAATCATCTCGTAGAGACGGAAAATTTTCCGTCTCACACAAAACAATAAAATCCCTTCC
>CAMDPJ010000150.1 GCA_945903925.1 Chryseobacterium gleum | reverse complement strand
ATCTATTAAAGCCGTTAGCGCCATGGACGAAAGCAGCAGAATATATCGCTCTTTAGAAAGGTTAGAAATGTTTTTGTACCGAAGAGCCGATCAAATTATTACGGTTACCGAAGCCTTCAAGAAAAATATTGCCAGCAGAGGTATTGACGAAAAGAAAATTCATGTGGTTAAAAATGGGGCGAATCTCGGCCTCTTTCAACCCAAAGACAAATGTGCCGAACTACTGAAAGAACATGGCCTTGAAGGCAAATTTATTGTAGGCTACATTGGCACACACGGCATGGCACATAAACTAGATTTCTTTTTCGATTTCATCAAAGAAACCGAAGAAGACAATATCCATTTTCTATTCATGGGTGAAGGTGCAGAAAAACAAAAACTGCTTAAAATTGCTGAAGAAAAAAACATTAAAAACTTGCTGTTCTTAGATAATGCTCCTAAAAATGTAGTAATCGACTACGTATCTATTATAGATGTAGCGCTCGTTCATCTCAAACGTTCCGATACTTTTAAAACCGTTATTCCCTCAAAAATATTTGAGTCGGCAGCCATGAAAAAACCTATTCTACTGGGTGTTGAAGGCGAATCGAAAGGGATTATTGAAGGGTTTAATGCCGGACTCTGTTTTATTCCAGAAAACAAAGAATCATTTCTCAATTGCTTGTACGAAATGAAAAACGACACCGTACTCTACCAAAAGTTTCAGAAAGGATGCGAAGAATTAGTGAAAGAATACGACCGCCAAAAACTAGCCGCCAAAATGCTATCGCATCTTAAAGAGTTAAACTAAAGTAACTCTTGCAACTGCCTTTTAAATTTTGATTTGCGCTTTAATTTGATATTTTTACGCGACGAAAGGACATGATAACAATTAGTAACACAGAATACGTTTTATTAGCCGCACTTACCGCTTTTTTGGTGTGCATCTTCTCCATTCCATCTATCATTAGAGTGGCCGACATGAAGCACCTATATGATGAACCCGGTGAAAGAAAATCTCACTCGAAAAAAATTCCTACCCTTGGCGGTTTGGCCATGTTTGGGGGTATTATGATTGCCATTACTCTTTTCTCGGGTACTCAATTTTTGGAACGCAGATTCATTACTTGCGCCTTAATCATCGTCTTTTTTATTGGAATGAAAGACGACATTATCATGATAGCGCCTTTGAAAAAGATGATCGGACAAATTATTGCCGTTTCTATTGTTGTAATTTTAGGAAAGGTGAGATTAACAGGCTTTTACGGATTTTTGGGTGTCCAACAAATTCACGAATCTTTAAGCATCACACTTTCTGTTTTCACCATTTTGGTCATCATGAATGGCTTAAACCTTATCGATGGAATTGATGGATTAGCCGCCTCTACTGGTGTTGTAATTAGCACCTTCTTTGGCTTTTGGTTTTTCATTAACGGCGCCGAATACCAGCAAGAGTGGGCTTTATTGTCTTTCGTTTTGGCCGCAGTGCTCTTGGGATTTCTTTATTATAACCTAACTCCTGCAAAAATATTTATGGGCGATACAGGATCGCTCATCAGCGGATTAATCATTGGTATTTTAACCATTAAGTTTATAGATGCTAATCCTGCGGCTTCCCGACTTCGATTCAACTCTGTGCCAGTGGTAGCTTTTGGCATATTAATCGTTCCTCTTTTTGATACTTTACGCGTTTTCACTTTACGTGTGATGGCTGGTAAATCTCCCTTGCAACCCGATCAAAATCACATTCACCATAAATTATTGGCCCTTGGCCTAAGTCATTTACAATCTACTGGCATATTGGTAATAGCCAACATATTAATTATTTTATTGGTGTATCTTATGCAGCCCAATTTAAATGCAGTTATTATGCTATCGATACTCATTGGGCTATGCAGTTTACTAAGTTATATTCCTTCTTTAATTCTAAAGAAAAGAGCTGCGAAAAATGAAATAAAAGTTTCTTGATGAAAAAATTGCTTTTCCTTATTTGCATTCTTCTTGCTTCAACAAACTATTCTCAAAATGTATATTTTCCTCTCAACCATTCTTACAATTCCATTATTGAAAAACAGCTGAACGCTAAAAGTAACAATGCGCATACCGGAATGCGTCCGTTTATCTACCAAGATATAGACAGCGCCACCATCGACAGTTCGTTCGCTCAATTTAAAAGACAAAAACATCTTTATTTATTGGGTCAATCGTGGTGGAGCAAAGCTGCATTATGGTCAGAAAAAAAGTTGCTGGATGAAGATTTATTTGTGCTAAAAAGTGATGCTTTTAAAATTAGAATCAATCCGCTATTCGACTTCGCCTATGGCAAAGATAGCGTGAGCCAGCAAACTACCTACACCAACACAAGAGGTGTTTACCTAGAAGGTCAAATTGGCAACAAATTCTTTTTCAATAGCTCCTTTCTTGAATCGCAAGCTACGCTTTTACCTTATGTGCAATCGATGGTTGCAAGTAGTGGTGTCATTCCCGGACAGGGGCGTTATAAAGGGTTTAAGAAAAATGGCTACGACTTCAACCGCGCATCGGCTTTGCTTTCTTATAGTCCGAACAAATACTTTAATTTTCAATTCGGACAAGACAAGCTCTTTATAGGAGATGGATACCGTTCACTTTTGCTGTCTGATAACTCATTCAACTATCCATTCTTTAAGGTGACCACCAAATTCTGGAAAATACAATACACCAACATTTACACCCAATTGGTTAGCGCTGTTACCGCACTTGACCAACTCTTTCCTAAAAAATTTAGCTCTTCTCATTATTTGAGTTATAATGTTACCCAATGGCTAAACATCGGCTTATTCGAAACTATTATGTGGAGTGGCAGTAATGGCAGAGGTTTCGATTTTCAGTACCTTAATCCTATTATTTTCTTGCGTCCGGTAGAATACGCGAATGGCTCTTCCGACAACGCTTTGATAGGCGCCACAGCAAAAGTAAAACTCACCAACAAATGGCATTTGTACGGGCAGCTCTTAGTGGACGAATTCAACTTAAGCAAAGTAAAACAAGAGAAAGGTTGGTGGGCCAACAAATGGGGCGTTCAAGCAGGAACAAAGGTCTACGACTTGTTTACTGTTAAGAATTTGAGCTTACAACTAGAGTTCAACATGGTTAGACCCTACACCTTTAGCCACAACGACAGCTTAAGCAATTACAGTAATTTCAATCAGCCTGTGGCGCATCCGCTAGGAGCTAACTTTATAGAAGGTTTAGGTTTCTTGAGATACAACTACAAACGTTTGTTTTTTGAAGTGCGCGGAAGTTATGCCGAATATGGAACAGATACAAGTACAATCAATTACGGTCAAAATATCTTCCTTTCATACAATAACAACAAAGCAAAAATTAGCGGAGAGAATGGAGATTTCGGACATACCATTGCGCAAGGAAGAAAAAATTCTATTTACTACTCCGATATTAAAGTGAGTCTTTTGGTAAACCCTAAAACCAACATGCGCATTGAAACTGGGTGGATGAGAAGAGCGCAAGAAACCATTGCCGCAAGTAATCATACTCAGTATTTTTATATCGGATTTAAAACTGCTTTGTTTAATTACTACACCGATTATTAAGTTTAACATTTTAGCTCGTTCAAGTTCCAACAATTATGGTTACTTTTGCTCAAACTTAAATTTTCTTCTTGGCCGAAAACACCGAAATATCACCTCTTGTGCGGCACTCTAAAGTTACCGACTATATCCAATTTGCGAAATTACGCTTGGCATCATTGGTTGTTTTCTCTGCCGTTATTTGTTACATCATAGCTGCTGAAGGAGATTTTACTTGGCAAATTTTAGGCTGGCTTACTTTAGGTGGATTTTTAGTGACTGGCGCATCTAATGGATTCAACCAAATCATTGAAAAAGATTTAGATAAATTGATGACGCGCACCATGAACCGTCCTCTTCCTCAAAACAGAATGAGCATTGCTGAGGGTTTAATTTTTGCCTCTTTAATGGGCATTGCTGGCGTACTCATTCTTTGGATAAAATTAAATGCACTTACAGGAATATTAGGTTTAATCGCCATGATCCTTTACTCTCTAGTATATACTCCCCTTAAAAGAAAAACTCCTTTTGCTGTTTTTGTGGGTGCATTACCTGGAGCACTGCCTCCGCTCATTGGCTGGGTAGGCTATTCTAACGAAATCAATATTCAGGCTTTAACTGTATTTGCTATTCAATTCATGTGGCAATTTCCTCACTTTTGGGCAATCGCTTGGAGATTGAACGACGACTATTTAAAAGCAGGGTTTAAAATGATGCCATCTCCTGGCGGTCGTGATAAACAGAGTGCTTTTCAAATATTATTGTATGCTTTATTTTTAATTCCGGTAAGCTTACTGCCTGGTTCCTTTGGCATGGCGGGATGGTTTTACGCTATCGTGGCTTTGATTGCAGGAGCACTTTTCGCTTGGCAAGCCTATACTCTTTTTAAAAAATGTGATAACGAATCGGCCGGTAAGTTAATGTTTGGTTCTTTCATTTACCTACCCGCAGTTCAATTGGCACTATTAATCGATTTACTATATTTACAATGAGCAGAATATCTAAAGACGAAAGACTCGAGATGAATCGCAAAACCCACAAACCTTTGGTGTGGTTGGGCATCATGTCGATTGTAATGTTGTTTGCTGGTTTAACCAGCGGCCACATAGTAGCAAAAAATGACTCTATGTGGGTGAAAATCACCTTACCCCAAGAGTTTTTAATTAGCACCTATATTATAGTAGCCAGCAGCTTAACTTTCTTTGGCGCCGTTTGGAGCATGAAGAAAAACAAACTGGGTTTAAGTAAAATATTCATCGCACTTACTTTAGTACTGGGCATCTTCTTTATTAAATCTCAATTAGATGGTTACGAAAAGCTAAATGCAAAAGGCAATTACTTCACGGCTGGTAAAATCGACATGGTGATTACAAACGGGAAATACGGCGAAGATTACAAACTGTTTTCAAGCGGAATTGAATTGGAATACGAAAACGGATTTTTTTATGATCCAATGGACAAAGGACGCATCAATCCGCTCAATAATAAACTCGATTTCGAGAAATCAAACCGGGCAGCAAGCTACTTGGTAGCACTTTCTGGCCTCCATATCGTGCATTTATTAGGAGGAATTTTATCTCTTATTTTTGTGTTTATCAAGACTTTACGAAATAAATACACCCCAGAGAACTATTTAGGGATGCAAACAAGTTCAATTTATTGGCATTTTTTAGATTTTTTGTGGTTATCTTTGTTCGTCTATTTAACATTTTTTTAAAGAAATTTTATGTCAGCAGAAGCAACTAAAGCTATCGAACCTAAGGTTCTCTGGGGCGGTGGAAGATCGCCATTCAGTTTGAGTTATGGTAAAATGATGATGTGGTTTTTCCTTGTATCGGATGCCCTAACTTTTGGAGGTTTGTTGGTTTCCCTTGGATTTGCCCGTCACGCAGCCGTTACAAACGGTTGGTCTTGGCCTCAATCTGATCAGGTGTTTACTCACTTTCCTGGTACCCACGCTCACTTGCCACTTTTGTATGTGGCTTTAATGACTTTCATCTTAATTATTTCTTCTGTTACCATGGTGTTGGCTGTTGAGGCTGGTCATCGTATGGACAAAAAGAAAGTTGCTTTTTGGTTAGCCCTTACCGTTGTAGGTGGTTTAATCTTCGTTGGTTCTCAGGTTTGGGAGTGGAGTACTTATATCGCTGGTCCAGATGGAGACATTACTACTTGGGCTGACAATGCTACCTTAAAACAAAACTTCTTCTTAGCCGATGCCAGCGGTAAGTTAGGCGCTGCTGGTCCGCAAGCCTACGCAATGTTCTTCTTCTT
>CAMDPJ010000149.1 GCA_945903925.1 Chryseobacterium gleum | reverse complement strand
ATATTTAGATACGAGCAAGCTATTCGTCCAAAACCAATAAGATAAACCGTCGATAGATAGAAAAAACTATAGGTTGTGAGAGAAAAATAATTTATATTCGCTCAGAAGATTATAAAAAATCGTGTAGGAGATTCTGCGATTTTTATGCAAATTTTTAAAATAAATTTTCAGAAACCACCTTTAATTCAACTACATGACAAAAAAATTACTCTTTCTCGCTTTAGCAGCAACAGTAGGAACAACGCTAAACGCGCAAACCATTTTAAATGGTGATTTTGAAAACTGGACTACCGTTTCAGAAGAGACTCCAGATGGTTCGGGAATGTTACAACATGGGACAAAAGAATCAATTGACATTTGGCAAGGACAGTATTCATTGAAGTTAGAAAACACAGTAGAAAATAACGATGTCGACGCTGGCGTAATGATTTTTGGCAAAGCAGGAAACCAAGGCTTAAGCGGCGGTGTAGCATACAGTGGCTACCCTGACTCTTTAGTAGGTTATGCAAAGTATGACATAAAAAATACAGATGCAGCAATAGTGTTGGTAAAAGTATGGGCTGGAGGAAGCTCCATAGGAACAGATAACATGTTTACCATTACGGGTAAAGATGGTTTTGTAAGATTAGCATTCGAGTTAAATTATGGTTCAGGTCCAGTGGATAGTATTGCCATAGGGCTGACCTCTGGAGATTTTACTGGAACACCAATCGCAGGAAGCTGGATCATTTGGGATGATTTGCACTTTGTGGGCCCCAATGCGGGTCAAATCGACAATACAGATTTTGAAAATTGGTCGACAAACAACTTATATGAAAATCCAGATGATTGGAATACCTCCAACTCCCAATCCTACGATAATGATGAAGCTAGTCTGGTTGTTAAATCAACAGATGCGTTCTCTGGAAACTACTCCTTAGAAGCAACTTCCAGCATAGAAAATGATGGTAATGGTAATTATGAGATGGGCAACGTAGCCAACTTTATGTGGAACATAAATGGCGGTGGTTTCGATTTTACAGGAACATCAGATACTTTGGTTTTTTGGTATAAAATGATAGGTACAGGGAATGGGTCAATTCAGGTGAATTTAAATGACAACAGTAATAATCAACAAGGGCATGCTGAAGCTCCACTTCCATCGGTAAGTGCGTGGACAGAATTTAAATTGCCTTTGGCAAGTCAATCACCAACCACCAAGATTGAAATTTCATTTGCCGCAAGCATCTATCCTCTTAATATGAACCAAGATGGCAATATATTGTATATTGATGATATGGCTTTAATGAGCGATGTATCTGTTGGTATTGTTGATATCGAAAACAACAGCAACACCAATGTTTTTCCTAACCCTTTTCAAAATGAAATTTTTGTGAACTTCACGTCTGAAAATTCACAAACTACCTCTTTAAAAATTTACAGCATGGAAGGTAAATTATTACAATCTAAATCTTTCCTGTCTGCTAATGGTAGTAATCAAGTTACTATTAATGCCGCCGATTTAAGCGCGGGAATGTATCAATATGTTTTATCAAATGAAGACAGCACTGTGGCTAGCGGAAAATTGGTGAAATAATTTAAAATATCATAAGGGAAAGGCGTTAGTCGGTTGGACTAACGCCTTTTTATTTTAAATGTAGTGCAGGATGAAAAGAATAATTAGCATAGTAGCTTGCTCTATTTTCGCATTACTAATGTTCGCTTTCTTTCAAATATTCAACCAGCTCGCAATTATGAGAGCATAACATACTTAGATTCTTGTGCCAACTATATTAAAAGCTATCTACTCCCTTTTGCTGATGCCGTTTACTTTCAAGAATATAAAGTTGAAGGCATAATATATAAAAAGGTAATAGCATCTTACGGTCTCGAGAATTCAAAACGACTTATTATTGGGCATACTACTGCTAGGAAAAATGCTACACGATAAAAAAATAGACAAAAGAATTAATCTTGTGGCTTACACCCTCGAAGAATCTACCTTCTTTCTTACAGAGTAAATGGGAAGTGCTGTTCATGCAAAAAGCTTCATACCCTTCGAAACAAAATTATCTTCAACAGTGTTTGTTTAGCTTGCATTATCAAAAAAATAAAGTGATTAGTATGGCAAAAAGCAAATGGATTTAAATTTCATCGAAAAGAAATATTAACAGTTATCAATATAAAATTCATCTTATTTCTTCTAACAATTCCTTATTTTTACCACTCAATTTTCAAACGTATTTCATGATACAAGTTCAAGGCTTCACTTTCAATCCATTTCAGGAAAACACTTATTTATTATTTGATGAAACCAAGGAATGTGTGATTGTAGACCCTGGCTGCTATGAACCCGAAGAAGATAAGTTTTTGTTGAAATACATTGAAGACAACGGACTAAAACCTGTTCGATTATTGAACACACACTGCCACATCGATCATATTTTAGGAAATTATTTCGTAGCCAATAAATTCAGCTTGAAATTAGAAATCAACAAGCTGGAATTACCCATTTTAGAAGGTTCTCCGAAGTGGGGAAAACAATACGGTATCAATGGGAAATTATCGCCGGAGCCTGAGGTTTTTTTGGAAGAAGGTGATGTGATTGAATTCGGAAATTCGAAATTGGATATTTTGTTTGTTCCGGGCCATGCGCCGGGCCACCTAGCATTTGTGAGTCACCAAGATAAATTTGTAATTGGTGGAGATGTACTTTTTCAAATGGGCGTGGGCAGAACAGATTTGCCATTTGGCGACGCCGACACTCTAATTAGAAGTATCAAAGAAAAATTATTTACTCTGCCCGATAGTTATGCAGTTTACGCAGGACACGGAGATAGCACCACCGTCGGTTTTGAGAAAAAAAACAATCCATACGTACTACTATGATCAAGAAAACTAAATCAACAGCAGCATTTAAAAAAGCAAAAACATTTTTTCCAGGCGGCGTAAATTCTCCTGTGAGAGCCTTTGGTTCGGTAGATGGCGACCCATTGTTTATTGCAAAAGGAAAAGGTTCAAAAATTCAAGATATTGATGGCAATAAATTCATTGACTATTGCTGCTCTTGGGGGCCGTTAATTTTGGGACATGCCCCTTCTGCGGTAGTTAAAGCGGTGAATAAAGCATGTTCGAACGGCTTATCTTTTGGCGCACCAACAGTGCAAGAAAATGAATTGGCTGAACTGATTCTTAAGAACAACAAATACATTGATAAAATTCGTTTTGTAAGCTCAGGAACGGAAGCGGTAATGTCGGCCATTCGCTTGGCAAGAGGATATACAGGCAAAGACAAAATCATCAAATTTGAAGGGTGTTATCACGGCCATGCAGATCATCTTTTAGTTAAAGCAGGCTCGGGCTTAGCTACTTTTGGAACCTCATCATCTGCAGGTGTTCCCGAAGCTTTTGCCAACGAAACTATTGTGCTTCCACTAAACGATATTAAAGCAATTGAAAAAACTTTTTCTGCTTTTTACAATGAAATTGCCTGCATTATTATCGAACCAATTCCTGCCAATAACGGCTTGCTACTGCAAGGAAAAGAGTATTTGCAATATCTACGAGAGATCACCCAAAAACACAATGCATTGTTGATTTTCGATGAAGTAATTAGCGGTTTTCGCGTAGGTTTTGAAGGTGCTGCTGGACTGCACAAAATCAAGCCAGACATTATCACTTACGGAAAAATTATTGGTGGCGGAATGCCAGTTGGTGCTTATGGCTCTAGTGCTGCGATCATGAGTAAGATTGCTCCTGAAGGAAATGTTTACCAAGCGGGAACTTTATCTGGAAACCCGGTAGCGATGAGTGCCGGAAAAGCCCAACTTTCTCAATGTTTGAAAAAAGGATTTTATAAATCGTTGGAACAAAAAACCAACAAATTATGCGATGCTGTAAACCAATTCGCAGCGAAAGAAAAAATGCCTTTCAAAATGATTTCTGTAGGTTCTATCTTTTGGCTAAGATTTTCTAAAAATGAGATTAAAACAGCTGATGATATCGACCCAAAATCGATGAACAGCTTTAGAAAATTATATACTTATTTGTTAGAGAACGGCGTGTATATGGGACCATCTGGTTATGAAGTGGGGTTTGTATCGGCAGCGCACAGCGACGAAGACATTAAGAAAACAATTAAAATATTGAAAGAGGGATTAAAGAAAGTAATGAATTAATTAATCTTGTTTCTCCACCTTAGGGATAATGATATTGAACACAGCAAAACCAGCAGCAATACCAGTTAAACCACCAATTACAGAATATCTTATTTTCTTGGCTACAGCGCCAATGTCATATCCTTCCATAAAGAATTCATCATCATACAAACTATCATCCGACACCACAAAATAAGCGCTATTGGCTTCACGAACACCTAAAACACTTGTGTATACTGCGGGGGGTAAAAAACTCCAAAACAATCCGGCATAAGCACTTACTCCGCCAACACAAAAACCTGTAGCTAAATTCAAGTAAGGTTTATAGTATTTACGCGCCTCTTTTTGTCCGTTCATCATTCTTTCAATTTCATTAACACTGTATTCATTTTCCATCAATGAATCTTGAATATAAACGTAAACGGTATCACCATTTAAACGAAAAATTCTAAACACTTCTTCTTTATCAATTTTATGTTTTTTTCCACCTTCTTTCTTAAAATAATAAACGTTATCGCCCCCTTGTGAATCGTAAATCACCCTTTTCTCTTTGCCATTCATATATTCCAGCACATCCTGAGCAAAGGAAAACTGCGCAAAGACAAACATTGTTAATAAAATCAAAGCAATCTTTTTCATTCTCTTTATTTATGCGCCAAATATAGAAAAGTAAAGCGGTGAATAAAAACTTGTAAATTACTTGTTAAGTTCTGCGCATTGCCTTGCAAATGAGTTATTTTTGTAGCTCATTTCAAAACAAAGATATGTCAGCACCTTTTACTCGTCGTCACATTGGTTCAGGAGAAACTGAAATCAAAGAAATGCTTCAAACAGTGAATGCAAAATCTACCGAAGATTTAGCAAAATCAATTGTTCCGGCGCATATTCGTTTGTTAAAAAAGCTTGATTTACCAGAAGCGATGAGCGAAAATGAGTATTTGGAACACATTACGGCTGTTGCTAATAAAAACAAATTATTCAAATCATACATAGGCTTAGGGTACTACGGAACTATTACGCCTCCGGTGATTCTAAGAAATATTTTCGAAAATCCGGGATGGTACACGGCCTACACGCCTTACCAAGCAGAAATTGCACAGGGAAGATTAGAAGCTTTATTGAATTTTCAAACTATGGTGAGCGACCTTACCGGAATGGATATCGCCAACGCCTCTCTTTTAGATGAGGCTACTGCCGCAGCTGAGGCAATGATCATGCTCTATAACTCACGCAGCCGAAGCGCAGTTAAAAGAAATGCACATAAATTTTTTGTAGACGAAAAATGTTTTCCGCAAACCATTTCGGTATTAAAAGTTCGCGCTAAAGCTTTAGCCATTGATTTAGAAATTGGTTCTTACTTAAAAGTAGAATTGAACGACACTTATTTTGGTGCGATGGTTCAATTTCCTAATGCAGAAGGAAGTGTTGAGAATTATGTCTCTTTCGTGGAAAACGCCCACAACAAAGGAGTTCAGGTGGCTGTTGCTTCAGATTTATTGGCTTTAGTGTTGTTAGAGTCGCCAGGTGCTTGGGGTGCAGATATCGTGTTTGGTAACTCACAACGATTTGGTGTGCCAATGGGTTTTGGCGGCCCGCACGCAGCCTTCTTCGCTACCAAAGATGAATTCAAAAGAAGTCTGCCCGGAAGAATCATCGGTGTTTCTGTAGATGCTCGAGGCAAAAAAGCATTAAGAATG
>CAMDPJ010000148.1 GCA_945903925.1 Chryseobacterium gleum | reverse complement strand
CCCGAGCCTGAAGAAGAAGTCTATTTTGCGGCAATTGCGGCAAGCGACATAAAAATGGAGGTTGAAAAACCTGCAGTTAAAGAAGAAATTCTTTCTCAGGAAGAAATTAATGTGTTAGTAGAACAACACGGCGAATACGACCCTACTTTAGATTTAGGTTCCTACACTTTCCCTGGCATCGACCTTTTAAAAGAATATGAAGTTGCTGGCAATACTGTTGAACAAAACGAATTAGAAGCCAACAAAAACAGAATTATCGATACACTAAAAAACTATAGTATCGACATCTCTCAAATCAAGGCTACTATTGGTCCGACGGTCACTTTATATGAAATTGTTCCCGCGCCTGGCGTTAGAATATCAAAAATAAAAAACCTAGAAGACGACATCGCCTTAAGTTTATCTGCCTTAGGTATTCGTATCATCGCACCTATTCCTGGTAAAGGCACAATTGGTATTGAGGTTCCCAACCAGAAGCCCGATATCGTCTCTATGAGAACGGTCATTGCCTCTAAAGCTTTCCAAGACTCTAAAATGGAATTGCCTATTGTATTGGGTAAAACTATTTCGAATGAAATATATGTTACCGACTTAGCAAAAATGCCGCATTTATTAATGGCTGGTGCAACCGGACAAGGTAAATCGGTGGGATTGAATGCTGTTTTAGTTTCCTTGCTTTACAAAAAACATCCAGCTCAGTTGAAACTGGTTTTGGTTGACCCTAAAAAAGTTGAGCTTACCCTATACAACAAACTCGTTCGTCATTTCTTGGCCAAGCTACCCGATAGTGAAGAAGCTATTATTACCGAAACCAAAAAGGTGGTAAACACAGTGAATTCATTGTGTATTGAAATGGATAATCGCTACGAATTATTGAAAATAGCACAGTGCCGTAATTTAAAAGAGTACAACGAGAAATTTGTTCAACGCAAATTGAATCCTGAGAAAGGACACAAGTTCCTTCCTTATATAGTATTGGTGATTGATGAGTTTGCCGATTTAATTATGACGGCCGGGAAAGAAATTGAAACGCCTATCGCTCGTTTGGCGCAATTAGCCAGAGCTATTGGTATTCACTTAATTGTTGCTACGCAGCGTCCTTCAGTAAATATTATCACTGGTACCATCAAAGCCAATTTCCCTGCACGTATTGCTTTTAAAGTGACCTCTAAAATCGATTCAAGAACTATTTTAGATGCAGGAGGTGCCGACCAGTTAATAGGCCGAGGTGATATGTTGATTTCTACTGGTAGCGATTTAAAACGTGTGCAATGCGCCTTTGTTGATACGCCCGAAGTAGAAAGAATTTGTGAGTTCATTGGCTCTCAAAAAGGTTATTCAGATGCTTTTCAATTGCCTGAGTACAATGACCCTGATGCAACATCTGGCCACGAAGACATTAACCCCGATGAGCGCGATCCTCTGTTCATGGAAGCTGCTAAAATGGTGGTAATGCACCAACAAGGTTCTGCCTCATTATTACAAAGAAGGTTAAAATTAGGCTACAACAGAGCAGGTAGAATTGTTGACCAATTGGAGTCGGCTGGTATTATTGGGCCGTTTGAAGGTTCAAAAGCCCGCCAAGTTCTTTTTCCAGATGAATACAGCTTGGAACAGTATTTGAATTCAAAAAATAACTCTTAAATTGTGCACCGATAAAGATATTTGATTCATGAAAAAAATTCTCTTAGTACTCGCTTTTCTTCCTCTGGCTTTAGTTGCTCAGCAAGACGCAGTAGCAACAAAAATTCTAGATGATGTAAGCAACAAAAACAAAGCCTACACCACCACCACTGTAGATTTCGAATTCAACATTAGTGATACCACTACCAAGCAAAACGACAAAAAAGCAGGAACATTAAAATTAAAAGGTGCCAAATACGCTTACACTTTGTTTGGTGCCACTAAAAAATGCAATGGTAAATTTGTGTGGACTATCAATAAAACCGACAAGAGTGTTGATAAAGATGTAGTATCTGCAAGCACATCGGGAGGAATTAAACCCAACGAAATCTTCACTATCTATAAGAAAGGGTTCAAAAGTAAATACATTGGCGAAAAGAAAATGAACGCCAAAATCTACCAAATAATTGAATTGGTTCCCGATGCAACGAATAAAAGTCAGTTTAGAAAAATCACCATCTGCGTTGATAAAGCAGGAAAACAAATTTATAGAATGGACTTTGCCGAAAAGCGTTCAGCTAAAGTAATCACCATTATTTTGAAAAAATTGGTTCCCAATGTAGTTATGCCGGATTTCGACTTTGAATACAGTCCTGCTAAAGATTGTCCGGGTTGCGCTTTAAACGACGTTACAGTAGAATAATAAATACCACCTAATGAAATTCTATGAAAAACACATTGTTGCAGTAAGTGTTGCAGTATTTGCTTCTGTTCAACTTTTCTCCTCTACTCTATCTTTAAATGGAACCTGGTTAGATGCCGCCAATAATAAAATGTCTATTATGCAAAGTGATGCGAAATTTATCGTAAGTCGCCAAGCGCTTAAAATGAATGGAAATCTAAATGGCAGTTCTGTTAGTCTTAGTATCGACAACAATACCATCATTACAGGTAGTATTTCTGCCGACAATATGATTATTACTTGGAGTAATGGGAGTGAGTGGTACCGTGAAATTAGTGGTTCATGGAAAAACAAAACGGGTGAAGCTAAAAATGTAGAACAAGCGGGAAATATCATTAGAATAAAAAACACCAAGGGAGGAGTAGAATATTTAGGCTTTATTAAAAGTAATGGCTTAACGATTATCAATAAATTAAACAACAACTCTGTATCAGGAGTGCTCAACTCAAATCAACAAATCACTTGGAGTGATGGTTCTGTTTGGACTAAATAAATAAAAAGAAATAACTTCAATCAACTACAACAAGCCCTCAATAATCTTCTCCACACTCACTCCATCAGCCTCGGCTTTATAGTTACGTGAAATTCTATGGCGAAGTATTGGAACAGCAATAGCTTTAACATCTTCAATGTCGGGCGAATATTTACCACGTAAAGCAGCATTTACTTTTGCGCCAATAATGAGGTATTGTGAGGCACGCGGACCCGCGCCCCAGTACAAATACTTCTTAACATCTTCTGTTGCTTCGGCAGAATCTTTACGCGTTTTACGCGCCAATTTAACCGCATAATCAAAAACATTATCGGCAACGGGCGTCTTGCGAATCAACTGTTGGTAGAATAAAATTTGTTCGGCAGAAAGTACCGACTGAATATCGCTAGAAATGTTTATTGTAGTTCTCTTTACCACATCAATCTCCTCTTGATAAGTTGGATAATCAACCCAAATATTAAACATAAAACGGTCTAATTGCGCTTCGGGCAATGGATAAGTTCCTTCTTGCTCAATTGGATTTTGCGTAGCCAAAACAAAAAATGGTTGTGGTAAAGCATGAGAATGACCAGCATTCGTAACGCTTTTCTCTTGCATAGCCTCTAACAATGCTGCTTGCGTTTTGGGCGGAGTACGATTGATTTCATCGGCTAAAACTACGTTAGCGAAAATAGGCCCCTTAACAAATTTAAAGTGGCGCGATTCATCTAAAACTTCCGCACCAATAATATCCGATGGCATTAAATCGGGTGTAAACTGAACTCTATTGAACGACAAACCCAAAGCCTTGGCTATAGAATTCACCAACAAGGTTTTAGCCAAACCAGGCACGCCCACCAAAAGAGCATGGCCGTTGCTAAAAATAGAAATCACCACTAAGCGTACCGCCTCTTGCTGCCCTACAATCACCTTCCCTATTTCTTTTTCTAACTTCTCTGTTACCTCTTTTAAAGAATCTAAAGCTTTAACATCTGATTCAAAATTCATGGCTCTTTATTTTTTGGTTAACCAACGCTCGCTTTGTTCGCAAGATTGGTAGTTGGCACTTACACGAGAATAGGTACCATCTAATCTTTTTTGCACCCACTTCAGCATAGCTTCTTGCTGCTTTTCTTGTAAAGCAGCATTTTTAATTTGTTCAAAATCGTCGCTCAAGTTAGCTTGATGTGCCTCGGTATAAGCTACCAATTTGTATATTTTGTAAGAACTTCCTCCTCCATAATCCATAGCCATTTCGGGTAAGGTAAACATTCCTTGTTTTAGCGGACTCACCTTCGCGGCAATCTCTGGGTCTAAGTCCTCGGCCATAAATTTTGAATCTCCTGTTTTAGGATTCATCAAAATGCCACCATTTCCTTTTGAATTTTGATCGCTAGAATACTTCGATGCCATTTCACCAAAAGTGCTATTTCCCTCTAACAATACTTTGTAAATAGAATCGGCTTTGGCTTTGGCAATGCCTAAATCGAAATTGTACATTTTTGGTTTTTTCAAGATATGGCGCACCTTCAACAACTGCCCTTTTTTCTCTAATACTTGTAAAATATGGAAACCAAATTCTGTTTCAAACACTTCTGAAACCTCATTGATTTTCATTCTAAAAGCCACCGCCGCAAACTCTGCTACTACCTGATCTCTGCTGATGTAACCCAAATCACCGTTATTTGCCTTAGACCCATCATCAGAAAAAAGATAAGCCATAGTGCCAAAATCTCTTCCGCCCAAAACAATATCGTTTCTAACGCGCAGCATTTCTTTCATCACACGTTCTCTTTCAAACTCATTCATTTGTGGCTTGATGGCAATCTCTGCAATTTCATAATTCGCAGGAATAACGGGCAAACTATCGCTGGGCATTCTAGCAAAATATTGTCGCACTTCAGAAGGCGTAATTTTAATATCGCCTGTAATTTGAGAACGCATTTGACGCACCAACAACTCTTCTCTGATGACAGGCATTTCCATTTGCTTAAACTCTACAATACTGCCATAATTTTTTTCAAACTCGGCTTCAGAACCGCCCAAACGAGAAAGGTGGTATTGTAAGCGACGATTGATTTCATCTTCTACCTCTTTATCGGAAACCTCTACGCTATCTAACTCAGCTTGCTGTAACAATAGTTTTTGAAACATGAAATTTTCAAACAATTCGCAACGAGAACCTTCCGCAATAGGAAAACCCTGCAGCTTCATTTGCTCCATTTGAATGTATATATCCGACTCTAAAACTACGTGTCCGCCCACCACGCCTGCAATACCATCAATTTGCTGTTGCGCTGTTGCTAGATAAACCACTGTTGACAATAAAACACTAAACACTAACTTCATACTGCAAGATTACCAATATTTTTTTTTGTTTTTGCACAGCCGCTTAATACTCTTCTACTTCACCATCTTTTACCGCTTCTTCGTACACCGCCTTCTCCATTTCTTCTACCAATTTTATTTTTCGCTGATTTAAAATAATCCTTTTAATTTTCTCACGTTCAAACTCCAAGGGAGCCGAACCATCTTTAATTTTAAAATCAGTAAAAGTAACGAGGCTGTAATTAACGGAATCTGTCCCTTCATAGTATTTAGACGAACGCAAAAAATCTTCGTTGTTATAAGTTTTTATAGGCACTATATTCATAAAATCATCAAAAAACACCCAGGTGCTATCGTCCCAATAACCTTGCACCTTATTCTTTTTGCAGAAATTAAGAAAATCTTTTTGAGCTGTTTTTTTATTCGATTTCAACAACGTTTTAACCTTTGATTTTAAAGCGCCTTTCTTTTTATTCAGCAAGGCGTAACGCAAACGCACCACATCTTGCTTCAATTCAAAATTTTTAGCATTCTGATTGTAAAAAGCTTGAATTTCTTTTTCTGTTACTAAAGTATCTAAATGCTCGGCAATGTACTTTTTTTCGTAAGCATAACGAATCAATGAATTTCTGTATTCTTCTAGTTGTTTGCTGAATTTCTTTTCTTCGGCATACAGCTCGGTTTCTGCTTTTTGCAAAACAACGTGACTCTTTACCCAGTTGTTTACATGCAACTTAACGGCTGCTGCGCTGTCTTTT
>CAMDPJ010000147.1 GCA_945903925.1 Chryseobacterium gleum | reverse complement strand
AGTATGTCATTCTGAGGTACCCCGAAGGAACTACTGTCTTGTACTTAAAAAGTAAATTATTTTAAATCGACTCAGGTTGCTGCGTTTGCGGATAAGCATTTGAAAAATCACTTTTTCTTCCCTTTCCCTCCACCCAACTGCAAAAAGTTGTAATACAAGTTTGATTTCAATCTATCGGGAGTGTCTTTACCCACGATTTGATATGACTTGTTGAATATCACTTTTCCCTTTTCAATATCGGCAACCATCATGTAGTGATAAGTGTAATAATCGGGTGTTGCTGCATCGTAAAAAAAGTAAGGAGCCAGTATTGGAAGATAAACGCAATACATAATTAAATTCACAGGGTCGGCCATGGCATCGGGCTCGGTGAGCGCAAACACACTGTTCCAACCTAAATATTTCGTTTTGTGTTTTTCAATGAGCAAATCCACCAATTGATAATCGGCCGATAAAACACTGTCTAAATCACGGTGTTTATACAATTCATCAATGAAATTGTTGAGTCGTGCAATATCGTTAAACAAACTAACCTGCTTGGTATTTAAGAATTTAGAATCTAATAACTCCACATCTAGCTTTGCTTTGTTGGCAATTTCTTTAATTGATTTGCTGTATTCTTTTCTGGCATTTTCTGATTCTAATGCATTGAATTTCTCTACAAAAAATGTATTGTTTATTTTGAAATAGGAAGGATCTACCATCACTATTTTATTAAGATGCATCGGTTTTGTGTTAGGAGGATTGAAGCCGAGTAAATCCTGAGAATAGTACACTGTAGTTGGTGGAGTATAGGGCAACTCTTTATTTGTTTTTGCATTGTTAAATGCTTGCGCAAATTCTTCTTTTTGCAAGAGTTCACTAAAGGCGTAACGAAGTTCGATTTTACTGGTGTCGGCCGGACGCTTGCCATAACCATAGTAATGATTCGCTTTCATTTTTCCGCTACCAGCAGGTTTCACAAGCTTTAAGGTGGTAGTGTCTTTTGGAGGTATTTTTTCGCTAAATACATTAGAAACAGGGTAGATTTTCATCATTTCATTCATTAGCTCAATTGCCTTTTTCTTTAGGTCTTTTCTGTTCGGGAAAGCAAAATAAGTATTAAATAAATATTGAATGGCCAGCACATCCAACTCTTCATTTTTCATCACCGAAAAAAGCAAATGCAATTGTTGCGATTCACCTTGAATGTTTTCGTGGTGTGCATTAACATATTGCAAGGCATTTTTGTTGCTGTATTTAGCTACAAAGTAGAGACTGTTGGCGATGTTGCTTACTAGAAATTCATTGTTGGGATATTTTTGCAATAGCATATAGCTGTTGTAAATGGCCGATGCGTATTGCCTGTCGCTTAAATACAACGAACTCATTTCAAAACGAGCAATATCTCTACAATAATGAAATTGATTTTTGGGAAGAAGAAAACTATCTATCTCGCCATTCATTATGTTTTTGATGGCATTGTTTCTTAAAATAATATTGGGTTGTGTATAATTTTCATCGGCTTCGTTAATTGGATTTGTCTGTGTGAAGAAATAGGTGTCGGGAATTTTAAAATACGTTGAATTAAAATAACGAATATCAAATGTCTCTTGAGCTACTGGATGATTACTAGAGTTGAAAATTTTTAAAACTCCATTGATGGCATTGCTTGAATAGTTAGTGCTGTTGAACAACACTGCAGCCAAAGAGTCGGCTTGTTCCTCTTGCGCGTCGCTAAAATTACTTGATTTTAAAAGGTTGTCTTCAATGAGTTTTAGGTTGTAGGCGCCGTTGTTGCTGATGTCGTTGTTGAGGTATAATTTAGCTTGATGTTTTAATTTGTAATGTGCTATTTCGCGTGCGATTATAAAAGCCAATTGAGCTTCGTTGTTGATGCGCGCCAGTAAACCGCTGCTAATTAATACTATTCCTTCTTGATTGCTAAGTGTGCTAACAAAAGCCGATTTAACAACAAAGAAATTTAATTTAGAGAGTGTTTCAGCATCGTTTTTAAGTAATTCTTTAGCCACTAATTTGATGTATCCGCTAAGCGTATCGTTAAACACAACATTTCCGCTTAAGAGCAGCTCTGAGGTAACAAAACTACTTTCAATAATCGACCGTTGTTTTGCTTTTTTATCAAGCCAATTGTCGTTTTTAGAAATGTTTTTTTTCTCGGCCTCCTGAATTCTTTTCTCTATCGTTTTGGTAATTACTTTGGGTATAACACCTGTGCTGTAAATGCCTTGATAATTTGCCAAATCAATGCTTTGCGAAAACAGAAGCGACGAATAAATGATAAATGCGAATGAAAAGGAAATTATTTTTGCTGATATTTTACGTATATTTTGCATTACTTTTACCAAGTTAACCAAAAGAACAATAAGTGCAATACAAAAGAAAAATACAAGTAGGGTTTACCATCTTTTTTTTATGTTTCGCCGTTTCTTTTGCTGTGGCACAAAGAATTGTACCTGGCTACATTGGCAAAAAAAACATCGTTTTTGGTGGAGGTAAAATTCATGCGCTAACGGCCTATAATTTCTTTATGGGTGCGAATGTTGTTCAGCCTACTCTATGTAAGAGACCTTTAACATGGGATGTAGGCGTGCAAAGGGTGATTGGTCGGTCGGGAATCATGGGTGCTTCTTTCTCTTATTTTTCCAATGATGTGTTTAGTGCTGTAACAGATAGTTATGAGCCATCGCATTACTCGGGCTATGATTTAGGGGTTCAGTTTCGCTCTTATTATTATCGTTCAAAAGGAAGTATAGCTCCTGTAGGAAAACATTTTAGATACAATATACTATTGCATTCTTACACGCTTAATACCGATGAAAATGAAGTGTTAATTGGCAAAACTACAGAGTTGGGTTTGGGTTTAGGAACAGGGAACTCAAGGGTATTGTTCGATAATTTATGGATAGATTACGGTTGGGAGTTCAATGTGCTTATTAATGTTTACGACCAGCAAGACGTAGTGAGAGGTTTTGAATATACGGCTCAGGCAAGCGCGAACACGCGAAGAATGGCACTTATTACTTTTAAGATGAATTTTGGTTATTTGTATTGATTTACAATATAGATTGACGCACACGTACCAATTTCTCTAGCAAACCTTCTAATAAATCCAATTGCAACATGTTTGCTCCATCTGATTTTGCTTCGTTGGGCTTAGGATGCGTTTCAATGAAGAGTCCGTCTACACCAACAGCAATTCCTGCTTTAGCAATGGTTTCTATCAATTGGGGTTTACCACCAGTTACGCCACTATTTTGATTGGGTTGCTGCAAAGAATGTGTTATATCAAGCACTACAGGGTGACCGAATTCTTGCATTTCGGGAATATTACGATAGTCAACAATCAAATCTTGATAGCCAAAAGAATTTCCTCTTTCTGTAAACCAAACATGAGGATTTCCACTATCCACCACTTTTTGAGCAGCAAATTTCATGGCACCAGAGTTGACGAACTGACCTTTTTTAATGTTCACCACTTTACCTGTTTGGGCAGCAGCAATCAATAAATCGGTTTGTCGGCAAAGGAAGGCGGGAATTTGCAATACATCAACATATTCGGCAGCAATAGCTGCATCATGAGATTCGTGTATATCCGTAACAGTTGGAACACCAAAAGTTTCAGATACTTTTTTTAATATTTTAAGCGCTTTTTCATCGCCAATGCCTGTAAAAGAATCAACGCGAGAACGATTGGCTTTTTTAAAAGAGCCTTTAAAGATGAAAGGTATTTCTAGCTTGTTGGTAATCTTTACAATGCGCTCAGCTATTTGCAAAGCAATGTCTTCTCCTTCGATGGCGCAAGGGCCAGCAATTAAAAAGAAATTATTTGAGTTGTTGTGTTTTATTTTGGGGAGGTAGCTGATGTTGACCATGGTGTTGATAAATGTGTTTTTTACTTTTTTTCTTGTAGAACAGTTTTGTAGCATTTTTCAGTATCTTCTACATTTTTTTCCCAACTAAAGTATTGCAATCTTTTTTGTCCTTCAGATATTTTGTTGGCGATGAATTCTTTGTTTTCTAGCTTGGATAGGGCTTCAATAAAAGAATCTTTGTTTTTGTTTTCAAAGTATATTCCAGCTTCTCCAGCAATTTCGGGGAAACAAGAACATTGGGTGAGAATGATGGGACAATTGTTTTTTAGCGCCTCAACAATTGGAAGTCCGAATCCCTCATATTCCGATGGGAAAAGTAATGCTTTTGCCTCTGCATATAATTTTGCTAATTCTTCATCGCTAACAAATTTTCGATGTACAAAATTAAGGATGCCTGCTTTTTCCATTTTTGCAATTTCCTCAGGTGTGTGAGGAGATCCGCTGGTGCATAGTAGTAAGTCTTTATTTAAAACATTAGATAATGCATCAATCAAAAAATCGAAGTTTTTATATCCTTCTCTACTTCCAACATATAAAAGATAGTTGGGTTTATTTTTTTGGTTGTTAATTTCCTGGTGTTCGATATCGCAACCTAAATAAATGCGGGTTACAATTTTTTCATCTATTTCGGGAAAAAAGTGCAACAAATCCTTCTTGGTATTTGAAGACACGGTGATGATATGATGCGCTTTGCGAATAAGAGCTGCCTTGTTTTCAGCCATTTCTTTGTATCCAGGTTGATTAGGATACAATTCTGGAATCATATCATGTATAGTGATTACCAATTTTGTAGAACCCAAATGATCAAGATAGGCAGGGTTGTAAAATGAGGGGTGGAATATGTCGTATTTTCCTGATTTTAGCTCATGAATAACTCTTTTTTCGTTGCTCCTACGTAGGCTATTTTTTATTCTTCCAAAACGCGGTAAATTAAGCGAATTAACAAGGTTATTGGTAGTAGGAAAGTTAAATAAAGCTTGAATTTCTTTGTTTTTAATGAAATTAGAACCTATATGTGCTGAAAATTCGTTGTTTTTATTCACGCCTTTTAATACCTCCGTATAGTAACGTGGTATACCGCCAAAAGCAATAATGTCGAAGATTTGTGTGTCGTATAGAATTTTCGCTTTTGTCATTTTACTTAAAGAGGGATTAAAATACAACTTGTTTTTTATTTTTTTTCAATTTCTTTTTGAATATAAGAGAAGTCCTTTTGTAGTAAGCTTTTTTTGTTTTTAAAATTTCTGCCTAAAATTTTGTCTTTATAATGGTGTATGAGAGAATGTATTTTCACTGGGTTAAAAGTGAATTTTTTAGGAGTAAGTAAATGCAGGTTGTAGTTGTTGGTGTATAGATTGCAATTGTATTTTTTTGCTAAAAATTGCAGTGATTTTAGTGAGTACAAAGAGATGTGTTGACCGGTTTCTGGGGCAAAGTACCACCAATCAGAAATTTTGGTGATGTTATTATTGGGTTGTAATTCTGTTGTGAAAAGCACAGATGAAGATCGCTTAAACATTTTGTCGATCTCTGTTAATGGGTTATCTAAATGTTCAAAAACTTCAAAAGTAGTAAGCAATTCAAATTGTTTTTTTTCGTCGAAAGAGGAAGTATCGAAATAGTTGGCAAAAATATTCTGACAGTAAGGGTCTTCTAAATAGAATTTAAAACCTTTGTCTCTCATTATTCTAACAAATAAGCCATAACCTCCACCGTAGTCGATAAAATCACTATTGTCATTAAAACTAGATTTCACAATAGATGAAACGACTTCTGATAAAGAGATATTTCTAGTGACATATCCAATGTCCAGCGATGTAATGGCGCTGTTGTAGGCTTCATTTAACCAATATGGTTTTTCTGTTTGTATAAATTCACACTGAGTACATTTGTGGTATTTAACTTGGTGTTTATTCATCACCAAAGTGTTGAATAATAGCTTTGTTTCGCTGTTACAGATATTGCAATTCATAGCCTCAAACTTAAGTGATTCTCGTCATTTTATCAATTTTAGCCGCAAAGTTTTATAAATTCGTATAAGTAAGTAATCTGTTTATGTTAATTTTGAGAAATGCCTGAATCTTTAAAAATATCTATCATAACCCCATCCTACAATCAAGGACA
>CAMDPJ010000146.1 GCA_945903925.1 Chryseobacterium gleum | reverse complement strand
CAAGAGGAAGCCGCAGAGGTGAAGGGACTAGTAAATGCCGAAGATATACTGGTGATAGATGGCTATCAGTTTAGCGATGAGTATTTTAGCTCATTGAGCAATAACGCGATAAAATTAGTATTGATAGATGATTTTGGAAAGGAATATTCACAGGCAAGTGTAGTGATTAATCACGCTTTAGGATTGTCAGATACGCATGAACCTTCTTCAACAAAATATTGTTTAGGCGAAAAGTATGTGATGCTGCGTCCCCCGTTTTTACTTAAAGCCAAACAGATAAGAGTAATAGAAAAGGTGAAAAATGTCTTTGTTTGCTTTGGGGGAGCCGATTATCACAACATTACTCTTAAGGTGCTGCAAGCTTTTGTTGAAGCAGAAAAAAACTTACAGATTCATGTCGTTTTGGCTGCCACTTTTCCATTTAAGGAAGAGGTAGAGGAGTTCGTAAAACAATCAGGTTTAAACTGTAGGTTGCACTATAATTTACAAGCCGCGAAAATGGCAGAACTTATGGGCGATTGTGAAGTGGCAGTTTCACCTGCAAGCGGTCTTTCTTATGAAATATGTGCTGTGGGAATGGGTTTTATAGGAGGTTATTATATCGATAATCAAATTGGAATTCACAATGGATTGTTGGAAAGGGGTTGTATGTTAAGTGTTGGTGATTATAGTAAGTTTAACAACTCTTCCTTCTTTAATTTAGTAAATAAATTACTTGAAAATAATGCAATGTTAAACGAACTTATTGTAGCTCAAAGAAAAGTTGTTGATGGAGAGTCAGATAAGACTATTTTAAATGTGTTTTCCTTACTTTAGTGCATAAATAATAGATAAGTCAAATGAAAGTAGCGTTAATGGTTTCTGGGAATTTGGGGTATATTAGTTTGAAGCATTTCATTGAATCTAATATAGCTGTTGATTGTGTCCTGACAGATAGGAAATCGCTGTCTATTATAGCGTTTGCGGAAAAAAACAATGTAGATTGTTTTCAAGGGAATCCAAGAGATGGAAAAGCTTTAGAGTTTATCGGTAACCATCCAATAGATTTTTTGTTTTCAGTAAATTATTTATTTTTAGTGAAAGAGGATATATTAAAATGGCCTAAAGTTATTGCTATTAATTTTCATGGTTCACTTTTGCCTAGGTACAGAGGACGTGCTCCTCATGTTTGGGCAATTATTAATGGAGAAAAAACATGCGGAGTTACAGGTAATGTTATGGTTAAAGAATGCTATGCAGGTGATATTGTTATTCAGAAGCAAATAGAGATAAGTGAAAATATGACAGGTGGGGATGTATTGGAAAAATTCAATATGATTTATCCCGAGATGCTAAAAGAAGTTTATTTATCGATATTAAACAATAAATTGTCTCGAATTCCTCAGAATGAAAGCAATGCTTCTTATTTTGAAAAACGAACACCCGAAGATGGCGTTATTGATTGGAGTTGGGATTATCAGCGAATAAAAAATTGGATTAGAGCACAGGCTTATCCTTATCCTGGAGCATTTACTTTTTGTAAAGGAGAAAAAATTGTTATTGATGCGGTAGAGTTTGTCTCTTTTGACTGTGCAAATAATACACCTAATGGAAGTATTTTGGCTATTGCACCAAACTTAATTGTTAAAGTTGCAGACGGAGCTATTAAACTTAATTCAACTCGAAAAAACAATGTTGATTTTAAAATTGGCGACGTATTAGCGCCATTTAAAAGCGAAATAAAAGAAATACCATCTCTGCTTTTATATAGAAAAGCCTCTGCGGCAGATGAACACTTGTATTTTGAATGGGTAAATGATGCTGATGTTAGAAAAAGATCATTTTCACAAGAAGTTGTTTCAAAAGAGCAGCACCACAAATGGTTTCAAGAAATGTTAAAAAGAAAAGATGCTTTACTGTTGGTTTTTACTATTGAAAATAATGTTCCTGTTGGACAGGTAAGAATAAATGAAAAAGGAGGTGAGAATATACTGAGCATAAGTATTGATGCTAATTATAGAGGGAAAGGATTCGGAAATCACATGGTAAAAGTAGCTACGACAGAATATTGTAGTGATTTTTCAAATAATGTAGTAGTAGCTTATGTAAAAAAAGACAATAGGGCTTCAGTTAAAATATTTGAAAATGCAGGCTTTAAATTATTTGAAAATAATAAAAATGATGCATTTTTTAAATTTACATTTACACCTGAAAAATAAGTAGAAATGAAAGATATACAAATAGGTAAGCATTTGGTGGGGCTCAATCACAAGCCTTTTGTGATTGCGGAAATGTCGGGAAATCACAATCAATCTCTAGAAAGAGCTATAAAAATTATTGAAGTTGCTGCAGCTACAGGCGCGCAAGCTGTTAAATTGCAAACCTATACTCCCGATACGATGACGTTAAAAGGAGTAATAAAAATTGAAGACAAAGATTCATTATGGTACGGTAGAGAATTGTATGATTTGTACAGTGAAGCGCATACTCCTTGGGAGTGGCACGCTCCATTGTTTAAAAGAGCAAAGGAATTAGGGTTAGAAGTATTTAGTACTCCATTTGATGAAACTGCGGTTGATTTTTTAGAGGAGCTAAATGTTTCGGTTTATAAGATAGCTTCTTTTGAAAACTCAGATTGGCCATTATTAAAGAAAGTAGCGCAAACCAAAAAACCTGTGATTATGTCTACAGGAGCTGCATCAATCGCTGATATTTCTCAAGCTGTTCAGGTATTGAAAGACAATGGTTGTGTCGATTTAGTATTGTTAAAATGTACCAGTACTTATCCTGCAACGCCAGAGAACACAAATTTGTTAACCATTCCTCATATGAGAGATTTGTATGCTTGTCATGTTGGTTTGTCAGACCACACTATGGGTATTGGTGCTGCGGTAGCTGCGGTAGCTTTAGGGGCTTGTGTAGTGGAAAAACATTTTACACTGAAAAGAAGTGACGGTGGGGTGGATTCGGCATTTTCCATTGAGCCCGAAGAATTGAATTCCTTGGTGATAGAGAGTGAAAGAGCATTCTTGTCTCTAGGGAAAATTCAATATGGAGTGCAGAAAGCTGAAGAAAAAAGTTTGATTTTCAAACGTTCAATTTATGTCGCTGAAGATATAAAGGCTGGAGAGATTTTTACCAAGGAAACTATAAGAGTTATTCGTCCTGGTTTTGGGATGCCATCTAAATATTATGACATGTTGCTTGGGAAACAAGCTAAAATTGATTTAAAAAAGGGTACTCCATTAACATTTGATCACTTATTGTGAGTCGATAAAAAATCTTCAAAGTATAACGTGGAGTACGAATTGATTTTTTTCTTTAAAGTTTTGCATTTGATAAGCGCTAATATTTCGGTGATATTTTCAATGAAATGAACGCGAGGGTTATTGCTGTAATCTTCAAATAGAAATCTTCCGCTTTTGTTGATTACAATGGTAGGAATTTGAAAAACCAGTGCTTCACATACTGTGGAAGAGGCGGAAGTGATGTTGTATTCCATTTCGGCCAATAGTGAATATAAAGGACTCCCTGTTGCATTTTCAATGTCATAATTAGAACAGTCGTTTTTTGTCAATTCAGCGATGAATTCCTTTTCTTCAGAATACGATTGGCGTGGATGTTTTCGAATGTGCCAATACACTGTGCCTTTAGTAAGCGCAATTAGAGAAGCAATTCTTTCTTCAAAAAATTCAGATACAGTGTACAATACATGAATATGGTTTGCTTTTTCTCGAATTGTGTTTTGTGTTTTTATAAAGTGCTGGTTTGAAAAAAGATTTTTATTTTTTTGCCAAAAAGATAGAGCTGGTATACCAAAAGAAAAAGCTTTGTGCAAAGATTTCGTTTTCCTCCATTTGTTAATTGATTCGGCCTGCTCAACATCCCAAGAAAAAAAATAATCGGGTAACATTTTGTAATCATTTTCAGAAAGACGATACATGGCCTTGCTATATGCGCCATGCTGCACTTCAATACTTGTAATATTCAATTCTTTGCAAGCGAGCAGGGCTGCTAAAGATTCTTGGTTATAGTAAACGGGGGTAACGAAATACTTGATGTCTGTATTTTCGAACAGTTTTTTAAAAATTTTCTTCAATTGAAGGATGTATTCTGCATTGTAAAAAAAGTGACCACTAATAAAATGAACATCAGGATGTTTTAGTTTCATATAAGATTCAAATTTCTCATATGGAAATCCACCAGCATCAAAAAGCTGATTGGAGAAAAGTGCTCTGCAGTATTGAATGAATTGCTGTTTCTTTTGATTGGTGCGCGCCAGCGAACTTAGGTATTCTCCTTCAATGATGTTTTCGAGTGTTGGTTTGTTATTTATGTTGTGAGATATAAATTCAATAATTGCCAAATCATCTCTTTTTTTTACAGAATTGGCAAATGAATCGGATAGAGAGTTGTAGTAGTGATTGCCTATAAATTGATTCCTGAAAGAAGAATAAGAAAGATATATTATTTTCTTTTTATTAAAATCAAATTCAGGAGCTTTTATCATATTAAGTTCCTTTTTCGCTGCTCTCCAATTTTTAAAAGAGAGAATAATATCACCTATTTTTTGTTTGCTGTTCTTTTTAGGGGTATTAGGCTTTTCAACAAAGTTGTTTGTTAACAAATCAGCATTAAAACCTGATTTTATTAAAGGCCAAAAATTAATGCCTTTGTAGCAAAGTGTTTCGATAGGATAACCATCTTCTATTTTTTGAATTTTATTTATTATTTCTTTGTAATCGTAATCTCCCATATAACTCGTGTTCCTCGATAAAAATAGTCAAACTAAAGTACAAATGGACAGATTGTCTAATGTATTTAATCATTAATCAAAAATATGAATTACTTTTAAATTGAAATTTAGAAAAAAGGAGAATAATTCATGACCAAAGTATTGATTGAAACAGATAGGCTAATATTGAAACCAGTTGGATTAGAACACTGCACGCCAGCTTATGTCTCTTGGCTAAATGATGCAGCAACGACTAAATACTTAGAGACCGGTCGCACTAAAACCACAATAGAAGATTTAAAAACCTTTATTGAGTCAATCGATCATTCTAAGCAAGTTTTTTTGGCTATTCATGATAAATCCACCCAAAAACATATTGGGAATATTAAATTGCATAATTTTCTAGCTGAGCATGCTCGAGTCGATTATGGCATTTTGATGGGTGATAAACTTTCGTGGGGAAAGGGCTATGCTAAAGAAGCATCAATAGGTATTATCAATCATGCATTTAATAAAATGAATGTGCGCCGAATCGTATTAGGAGTGCTTGACGCAAATGAATCTGCTGTTCATCTATACAGAAAACTTGGTTTTACTCAGGAGGGAACTTTAAGAAAAGACCGTTTGTGTGACGGTAAATATCACGATTGTTTTATCTTTGGCCTACTGAAAGAAGAGTGGAAATTTTAATTAAATAAAAATGAAAATTGGTACAGGGGTCTATTCGTATATGAGATATTGTACAAAATGTCTTATTCCAGAAACGCATGAAACACTTGCTTTTGATGAAGAAGGTGTGTGTAATGTTTGTCGTCAGATAGAACACAAAGGAAGTATTGATTGGTCATCTAAAGAGAAAGCTTTAGATGAATTGATTGAGCAGTACAGAGGTAAGCACGATTACGATTGCATCGTTCCTTTTAGTGGTGGGAAAGACAGTACATGGACACTCTACTACCTCATCAAGATTAAAAAGTTAAAGTGTTTGGTTGTGCAGTTCGATCATGGTTTCATGAGACCTACTTTAGAATCAAACAACTTAAGAACATTTAGAGAGTTAGGCTGCGATGTGATTTCGTTTACCCCTAATTGGAAAATAGTACAGCGATTGATGCTAGAGACTTTGGAGAGAAAAGGTGATTTTTGCTGGCATTGTCATACTGGTATCTTTTCCTATCCTATGCATGTTGCGGTGAAATACAATGTTCCTCTTATTTTTTGGGGCGAACCTTCAGCAGAGTATACTTCTTATTACGATTACAATGATGTAGAAGAAGTAGATGAAAAGAGATTCAATCGTTTTGTGA
>CAMDPJ010000145.1 GCA_945903925.1 Chryseobacterium gleum | reverse complement strand
CGAAGTGCTAAATCCATTCACGTATACTTCCACAGTATTCCAACCTTCTGGCTCAACAAATATTTGGTGTCTATCTCTTTCGGCAAATCGGGTAATTTTATCTTCAATAGACGGACAATACCTTGGGCCTAATCCTTGAATTCTTCCTTGAAACATTGGCGACTTACTAAATCCTGTTCTCAAAATATCATGAACCACCTCATTGGTATAAGTAAGGTAACAATCTCTTTGGCTAGTTAACCTCGAAGTATCCTTGTATGAAAATTTGGATGGATTTACATCTCCAGGCTGAACCTCCATCAATGAATAATCTAATGATCTTCCATCTACGCGAGGAGGTGTTCCCGTTTTCATTCTACCACTTTCAAAACCGAAACCAATTAAACTTTCGGTTAAGCCCGTAGCCGCTCTCTCTGCTGTTCTTCCTCCACCAAAATTCTTTTCGCCAATATGGATAATCCCATTCAGAAATGTTCCGTTGGTAAGCACCAACGATTTACATTTAAAGTACATTCCCAATTGCGTTTTAACACCCACCACTTTGCCGTCTTTCACATCTACACCATTGGCCATGTCTTGCCAAAAAGAAACGTTTTCATTTTGTTCTAACTTCAATCTCCAGCTTTCAGCAAAACGCATTCTATCACTCTGCGCTCTTGGACTCCACATCGCAGGTCCTTTAGAACGACTTAGCATTTTAAATTGAATCATGGTTTCATCGGTAACGATACCCGACATGCCCCCAAGAGCATCTATCTCCCTCACGATCTGACCTTTAGAAATTCCGCCCATGGCCGGATTGCAACTCATTTGCGCAATGGTATTCATGTTCATGGTAATCAACAACACCTTTGAACCAATTCTTGCAGCAGCATGGGCTGCTTCACAACCGGCATGACCACCGCCCACCACAATTACGTCGTAAGAGTTTTCCATAATTTTTTAAAAAGTCCTCAAAGATAAATAAAAATCTTCTTTGCTTTTCATAACCTTCTGTTGTTCAGTATTTTTGTCTTCGTAACCTAAAAGGTGAAGTAAGCCATGCACCATTACACGGTGCAATTCATTGCTTACGGTTTGATTGAATTCTTTTGCGTTTTCTTTTATTCTGTCGTAACTAATAAAAATATCTCCCGAAATACCCTCATTATCATCGTATTGAAAGGTAATCACATCAGTAAAATAATTGTGATTCAAGTACTGCTTATTGATAGACAACAAATTCTTGTCGGAACAAAAAATATAGTTAATTGCGTGTATTTTTTGTTTCTCCTTTTTCGCCGAAGCTTGAAGCCATAAACGAAGATTCCCCCTATTTTTTAAAAAGGGGGAAAGGTCTTCAAAATTAAACGTAATTTTTTGCATTATTCAGGTTTCTTGCCCACATTGAATTCTATCTTTACCTTACTGCCGCCGTCAAAGAAATCGATTTTATCACAGAGGTTTTTCATCAAAAAAACACCTCTTCCATGAGGCTTTTCAATGTTTTTCGGATCAGTAGGGTCGGGAAGATTATCGAAATCGAAACCCGCACCTTCGTCTTCAATTGTAAAAAACAATATATCTCCTTTTGAGTTATACTGCACGCTTACCGATTTATCAGGATTTGACTTATTACCGTGGTGAATGGCATTGTTTACAGCTTCCGTAATAGCAATCAATATATTCCCGTAGTAGTAGTCGTTCACATTATTCTTCGCACACACATCATCAATGAGCTTCTCTACTAAGTTTAAGTTTTCCGATTTAGAGGAAAATGAGAGTTGTTGTACCATTTTTTACTTGTCGTTTGGAGTATTGAAGTACTCGTTCGCCTTCTTTTTATAAAACATATTTAGCCCTGGAGGAACTGCTTTCAGTACCTCATCCTCTTCCTTCTTGTTCCATTGAAACTCTTTTATTGTGTTTTGGTTACGCTTATCAGAATCTTTTCCTTCGTTTGCTTTGCGCTCTTTGTCGTATTCTCTCTCTTTAATAGCTTTCTCGGCTGCCAACAATCGGGTTAATATCTCCTTTTGGCGCTGAATAGTTTCTGTACTAACTTTATTGTTAACAATATCCTTTTCTGTATTTTTCATCAATTCATTCAACTTATCAAAACCACTTCCACTCACGCCTTTTCCTTCTTTCTCCAACTGCTTGCCCATCTCTTGCATATATTGTCGAATAGCCGACTGCTGCGCCGCCATTTTCGCCAACTTTTTCTTGTCTCCCGACTCACCATTGCTTCCTTTGTTGCCCGATTTACCTCCCTCATTTTCACCGTCTTTCATTTCCTTCAACTGCTTATTTAGTTGCTCTTGCAATTTCTTCAAATCAGAAATATCTGGCGGACCACTCCCCGGTTTATTGCAATTTTGATTGCCAAATTTTTTCTGTGCTGCCTGTTGCTGCATCTGCTGCAAACTCTCATCGAGCATCAAGGCCAAGTTGTTTACAGAAGTCATCACATAGCGCTGTTTCTCGTTCGCCAAATGAGTTTGACGCTCACCCAAAAACTGAATAGATTCCTTCAAATTCTGATTAATGGCCCCAATCTCTTTGTTCACCACAGATTTCAACTGAACCTGTCTTTTACTTAAAGCGAAAAGAGAATCCTCAATAATTTTTGCATCCGATTTCAATTCATTTTGTCTCTTTACCAACTGCACGTAATTAGGGTCTTTAATGGTGGTTTGCTTAAACTGATTCATCAGCTTTTCTTGTTCGAATGAGAGATACAATAGATTTTCTAAAATCTGACGCAAGGCATTCATGTCTTCCGATTGCTTTTTCTCTTCGGCCTTCTTCTTCATTTGGGCCATTTGCTCAGCCATTTCTTCCATCTTTTCGGCTGCGTTTTTCTGATTTTCAGCTGCCGATTTATTCTGTTTTTGCTCCAAGTTTTCAGATGCTTTGTTCATCTCCTTTTGCGCATCGTTCTTTTGTTGTTCGGGATCCTTAAATTCACGAGGAAATTCCATTTTAGAATTCTTCTCTTTCAAATCTTCCATGTCTTTTTTAATATCATCAAACTTTTTGTTCAACTCGTATTGTTTCTGCTTTAATTCTTCTTGATCTTTCTTGCTCGCCTCCTTGGTTTTTTCTGAAAGTTCTTTTTGTTCTTTCGCTAATTTCTCTAAATTTTTAATTGTGCTCTCCAATTTTTCTTCAAATTCCATTTGCTTAAACAACTCTAAAGTTCGATCCAAATCTTTCTCCAATTCTTTGTTGTTTAAATTGATTTTCTCAAGCAACTCTTCCGTCTTTTCTTTCGACATTTGATCCAACAATTTTTCCAAATCTTTGTATTGTTCCTTCATCTCTTGAGGCAACAATTTATCCATCAAATCTTGCAACTGATCTTGCTTTTTTAACAAATCTTCTGTAGGCTGCAAAACATCTTCCTTTTGTTCGTTTAAGGTTTGATTTTGCTTTTTCAAATTCTCCACCTTATTGGCAAAATCGTTTTGCTTCTTTAAAAAATCTTTCAGTTTCTTTTTGTCGGCCCAATCTAAATTTTTCTTTGGCAACAATTCCTTGCGAATTTGCTCATATTCCTTTTGCAATTTATCGGCTTCGCTGGCGGCATCTTTTAGCTGATTGGCAACGCTATTCTGCGCCTTCTCCATGTTTTCTTGAATCTCACGCTCGCCTGGCAATCTAAAACTCTCCATCTTGGTTTTAACCGATTTGTGTCCGTTTACCCCATCGTTATCCCACACTTCAAAAAAGTATTCTAACGATTCTCCATTCTTCAAATCTATATCTTTTACATCGAGAAAATAATTGAATTTTTGTTGCAAAGCAGAAGGATCAGTAGCCACGTTTTTGACTTTAAAATCTGCCTCTTTTAACGATTTTCCGTCGGTTTTTCTGTAGTTGAAAGTCAGCTTTGAAACGCCATAGTCATCGGTTACTTCACCTCTGGCCAACAACAGTGTCGCCTGTGTTGAATCTTTAATATTCTCTACCCCAATTTCTGGATAAGCATCTTTTTGAACATTAATGAAATAGTTAGCCACATTGGGCATCGATAGTTTTGAGTTAGACGCCAACAAAGAATAATGGGTACTATTAAAAATGGTTTTTCGTAAAGAATAAACACCGCCCAAAAACGATGTTTTATACACTGAATCTTGCACTTTCAGCAACAATTGCTCTGTGTTTTTAGCGTAAATCGTCCATTCTACTTTTGTGCCTTCGGGAATAAATAAATCGCCCGTATTCTTAACGGTTTCCGATGCTTTGCGCAAATAAGCAGGAAAAGACAATTTAATAGACAAACCAGCAATTGTAGCTTTAGGCAATGCTTCTAATGAGAATTTTGAAGAAGATAATTCTTCGGTAGAAAGCACAAAATCAACATTCTGATTTACGTTTTTAAACAAATAGGAATAATGCAGTTTGTCTTTCTTTTGTAGCTTGAATCGTTCGTCACCAATTTCCACAAAAACCTCTTCTGGCAAAACATCACCTTTCACTTTAACCTCCAAAAGAAAATCTTCATTTTGAGCTACTTTCAAGTCTTTATTTTCAATTAAAAACTGGTAGGGGAGAGGCAGAGCATATTCTGTTTTAGGATGCAAAATTCTTTGCGCGCTTTCTTTCACTACCTCTGGAAAAGCAAACCAGCTGAAAGAAAACGAAATAAAAATGATTAAAGCATACTTAGCGAATTTCACATTTTCTCTCAAATTGATAGCAGAAACAAAAGACACGGGCTTAAGTTCATTTACCTTTTGATTGATGGAAGCCAAAAGCAATTCGTTATCCGACTGACATATGTCTTGAAGTTGAAGAACATTTAACAATTTATCATCAATTTGAGAAAAATGTGCTCCTAAAATTTTTGCTGAATCCTCGTAAGAAATTGTTTTTCCAATCTTGTATAAACGCAAAAGCGGTAAAACAAAATATCTGCCCACCACAGCCATAAACACCAACACCAAAGTGTAAAAAATGGCCGTACGAACAACAATATCAAATCTTCCGAAATACTCTAAAATAATAGAAAACATGAAGAAGGAGGAAAGAATAATTGCAGAATACAAAGCCCCCTTCAGAAGTTCATTTTTATAGAACTTCCTTATAAAGGCATCGAGTTTAATGCGCAATATGTCAAACTGGTTGGTCAATTTACTTTGTTTTGGTCTCTACCAAAATACGCAGGAAATTCGATAATTATTGAAAAAATCGCTGAACGGCAAGAAATGAGGTTGGCGCAAGCAAAAACCCGATAATCCAAATTATCGGGTTGCTAAGAGGGGATATTGAGGGGGCCTACAACATGATTTTACAGGCGGGAAGGGCTTTTTTTATGCGCTCTTTTTCCTGTTCACTCATCTTTGTATCCAGAGCAATAAGTGACTTTAGGTTCTTAAGCTTGTGAATGTTTTTAGGCAAGTGCGTGATAGGATTACCGCTAAGAGTCAATAACTCAAGATTTTCAAGTTTACAAACCGACTCGGGCAAGCTTTCCAATTGATTGCCTGTTAAAACCAAGGTTTTGAGTGATTTTAGATTACCGATCCCTTTACTAAGAGATTTTATTGTATTGTATTCCAAGTTGAGTTCAATTAATTGATTTAAAGCATAAAAAGAGCTTGGTAAACTCTCTATCAAATTATAGCCTGCATTAATAGACACCAGATTGGTTAGGTGTCCGAAATCGCTAGGTAAAGCACTAATCTTATTATGATCGAATACAAAGCTTCTCAAAGCACTTAATTGACAAATGGCAGTGGGGAAAGCACTCAAGTTGTTTTCTTCCAGCTGTAATGTTCGCAGATTTTTTAATTGTCCGAAATTATCTGGTAAGGTTTGTATTTTATTTTTTTCCAATTGTAATCTCTCCAAGGCCACCAATTGCGACATTTCCTGAGGAAGCTGAGTCAATTGATTTTGTCGGAAATTCAATTCTTTTAAATGACGTAATTCACATAAGGACGGATTTATTTCAACAATACTGTTCTTCATGAAACTTGCCATTCTCAGTTCTTTCAACAAAACAACGTCTTGAGGAATTTCAACAAGACCTTTACCTCTC
>CAMDPJ010000144.1 GCA_945903925.1 Chryseobacterium gleum | reverse complement strand
CTTGTAAAACAAAAACGCTCCGAAATTTCGGAGCGTTTTTGTTTTACAAGTATTTCTTACCCAGTTCGTCATTGCGAGGTACCCCGAAGCAACCTTATTATAAAATACTAACTAAAACGCAATGAGGTTGCTTCGGGGTACCTCGCAATGACGCACTGGGTGTAAATAAAAATCGTTAGCAATTATCTTAAAGGCTTTTACAAAACTCAACAATCCTATCCGCCAATTTCTTCCACGACCGTTCTTCCTTGGTCTCACGAATGCGCTTCTGAAAGTTCTCTTTTAAAGATTTTGAAAAATATTCTTCCACCGATTTCCAGAACAAAACGGGTTCTACTTTATCCACCACCATTCCTGTTTTACCGTTTTCTACTTCTTCTGGCAAACCGCCTACATTTGTAACAATCATGGGTATTTCAAAGTGCATGGCAATTGATGCTATACCGCTTTGTGTGGCGCTTTTGTAAGGCAATGCAGCCACATCAGCAGCAGAAAAAAGTGTAGCTACTTCATGGTCGTCGATATAGCGAACCATATCTATTATATTTTTTCCTTGCTTTTTTAATTCATCAACTGCAGGTTGGTATTTAGAAAAATCTTCATAAGGCTCACCTGCAATTACTAAAGTATAATCTGATGTTGCATTTTTAAATGCTTCCAACAAAACATCTAATCCTTTGTAAGCACGAATGAATCCGAAAAACAAAATCACTTTTTGATTGTCAGCAATATTCAAACTTTTTCTAGCCTCCCCTTTATTTACAATTGCACCAAAATGATCGTAAAATGGATGGGCGTGTTGTATGAATTTCGCATTGGGTTTTAAGCTCAACAAATCTTTCTTCACCGAATCGCTCATCACTACAAAGCCATCGCAACGGTTTAAAAAATATTTAGACAATGGCGCATCGTAAAAATGCTTTTCGTGCGGAATAGCATTATCTATTATAGCAATAGATTTTGCTTTTGTTTTTCCTGAAATATAGCCCAAAGATGGTGCGAAAAAAGGCATCCAATATTTCATCACTAAAATATCGGCATCTGCCTTTTGAATCGCCTTTGCGGTTGATATATATGTAAAAGGGTTTGCAGTATCTAAAGTACGCTCGGCAGGAATTTTATCGGCATTGTCGTTCTCTTGAACCATTTGCGTTTTGCCAGGAAAAAGAATTTCGGGATACTGACGTTTAAAAGTAAAAGCTTTTACCTCATTTTCTTTTTCAAATGCTCTAAACAATGAGGCATTGAACTGTGCGATACCACCGCGAAAAGGATAAAAGGTAGAGAGATAAGCAATTTTCATATTATAAAAGTAATTCTGAAAAATTGAAAGAAAAAATTATCTGATGATGGTAACGGTACCCAACTGTTTTACAGTTTCTTTACCTTCTCCTGCAAAAGGTTTGGTGTAAACATACATGTATACATAAACACCAATAGGTTGCATTTCACGATTTTTGCCTCGGCCATCCCATGTTACTTGTCGGCCATCGCCAACACCATGAAAAATTTCTTGTCCCCATCTATCAAAAACATACAATTCAAAATCTTCAATAGCCCATGAATAATATACTTTAAACTCTTCATTTAAACCATCTTCATTCGCCGTAAAGGCATTGGATGCCCAAACAAAATATTCAGGCTTAACATACACTATTTTCTCTAAGGTGTCTTTGCAGCCATTGGGTGAAGTTACATATTGAATCACTTCATTGTAGCCAGTGGCAGAAATATCATACACGAAATCGCAATCTCTTGGCTCGTGCACCAACGCTCCCTTTTCGCTGTAAATGCGCATGAAACAGGTGTCGGCGTCGAGCGGACTACTACTCACCGTTACTGTTGGGTAAATCATGTTTACTTCATATTTATCAACATCGAAATTAGCAGTAGGTTTAGGCATTATCGTAACGTGATTTGAAGCTGAAGTTTTGCTAGAACATAGGTTGTAATTCTTCACTTCTAAAAACACATCGTACACCCCAGTATTGGCAAAAGTCAATGGGGTATTTTTTCCGTTTTTGGTTTCCACTACAGAACTAGACCAAATGTAATTCACAGAATCGGCTACAATAGAATTGTCTTTCATGGCTGATTTAAAAACCGGACACTCCACAAAAGGAAGAGGGTCAATGATGGCTTGTGGATTGGGAATCACGGTAAGTACCACAGTATCTTTTGCTTTACACATGCCATTATCACTTTCTACAACATAAGTATTTACACTTTTGGAATTGGAAACATTGGGAATATTTGCTGTGGTGTTTAACGAGTTCGCATTACCCAGCAAAGCTGCTGGTAACCAACTATATGTATACCCAACGGTTGTACTTCCGCCTATATTGGCAATCGTTCCGCTGCAATATCTTTGGTCTGTGCCCGCATCGGGCTTTTTGTTGTTTACTACAGTCTTAATCTTACCAACAATGGGTACCTGATGACAGTGGTCTTCTACAGTAAAAGTATAAGTGTTGGTGCTCCATACTGGGTTCACACTCAAAGTATTGTTACTGCTGCCATTTAAAGCCCAAGTGAGTGTGGGTGCATTTCCACCCGAATACTTGGCATTAAGCGTAATTGGTCCGCCACAATACAAAGTATCATAATCTGTCACCACCAAAGGCTTAAACTGTCGAATAGTAAAATGTAAAGTATCGTCGGCACATGCCGAAGTGTGCAATACAACACTCACCTTTTCCAAATCATCGCTAATATTATCAGTAAGTGGAACCAAACGAAAAGACGCTTTTCCGGTGACGGGATTTACAACTATAGAATCGGGAATCTTAACAAAATCAACGCCATTGGTAGCAGTTCCGTAGATCCCAATAGGAATTTTGCCCACATTATACATGAAAGGTTTCATTTGAAAATTCACTATAGCACTATCACATCCCTCATACAATTCGGGATAAGTAACAATTTGATTGACATTGAAAAAGCTAGAAAAGAAACTTCCTCCTTGCAGAAAAACAGCAGAGTCGTAAATTCCATCCGACACATCGGCTATCGCTAATTTAATATGGTAGGTTTGTCCGGGCACCACAGGATATCTCGCTACCAACACCCTTGTAAATCCATCAAATTGCGTAACAATGTTGCTGTTGTATTGTGGTGTTCCCGATTGACCATTGCCATTATCTACGTATAAATTTGAACTCTTGGTATTGTTAATTGAGTTTACAGAAACAGGAGTAGATGTACCAGGAACAAAGGCAAGATTTACAGCACTATTACTGTATGTTCCAGATATTCCTAGACCGCTCAAAAAGAAACCAAAAACATCATTAAAAGAAGTATTGGCATATTCCAAGTACTCATCAGAAGCAAACACATATTTAATGGAAACAGAATCTGTTAAAGGCACGAAATCAAACTCTAAAACAGCGGCCTCATTGCAGGTATTGGCACCTGCTAACTTTTGCAAATCAGGATCAGTGGCAGCGTTAAAATTTGAACCACCACCGCCCGCATCATTGTTTGGTCCGATCGCATCTTTTGCTCTTCCCGTGCTCAAAATAACACCTTCTTTCAAGCCTATATTAGATTTGGATCCGTTGAAGCTTCCGATCATCTGCAGGTCGCCCTTAAAAGTAATGTTTGATGCTTGAATCCTGTCGCAAAGCAATAAATTCTGAACAATAAAATTGATATTTTGGTCGGTAACCTTTAACTGCGCCGACAGGGTTTGCTGTGCAAAAAACACCACAAAAAACCAAAAGGATTTTATATTTAAAATATTTCTCAGACTCAATGCATTACAAAAGTATAACCCACAACTAAACTTAAAGTTACATGGTTAATTGTCAATTCAAAACAATTTACAAAATTGAAGTTGAATATACCACAAGAACTATTCCACTTCTTGTTTCCAGTATTTTTTAAAAATACTAAACCATAAAAACGCATAAAAAATGCCCACTATAGCACCTCCCAGCAAATCCAAAGGGTAATGAACTCCTAAGTAAAGACGACTAAAACTTACTAAGGCAGCCCAAAGCAATCCAACGTAAAGAAACCACCTGCTTTTTTTATAAAACAACAGACCAATAAATAGCGCTAAACCAAAGGTATTGGCGGCATGCGAAGAGACAAAGCCGTACTTACTGCAATTCACATTGGGCAAAGTACGCACGTCAAAAGTGAGATGAGCTGCTTCCTGACAAGGGCGCAATCTTTTAACATTATTTTTTAAAACTCGGGTGGAAATCATATCTGTTGAGGCCACCATAAGAATAACGGCCAGCAAAATCCACAAGGTTTTTTTCTTGAATTTAGAATAAATAAAAATGAGAATAGATGCATACAAAGGAATCCACGTCCACTTGTTGGTTGCCCAATACATTAAAAAATCCATTGGCCCATTGTAGCAGCAATGGTTGAAAAAATTAAAAAGGTCTTTATCGCACTGAACAATGGTTTCTATCATGAATTAAGCTCTTTCCAAAGCATATCCTTCAATTTATCGATGCCTTGTTTTTTCAAAGCCGAAACGAAAATATAAGGAACTTTTTTAGGCAAGAGTTTTTTCATTTCTGCCTCCAGCTCCTCATCTAACATATCGCTTTTGTTAATGGCCAATATTTTCTTTTTATCGAGCAATTCGGGATTGTATTTCTCCAATTCACTCATCAATACTTCATATTCTTTTTTGATGTCATCGCTATCAGCAGCAATTACAAAAAGTAAAATTGAATTTCTTTCAATATGACGCAAGAATCGGTGGCCTAAGCCTTTTCCTTCACTTGCTCCTTCAATAATGCCAGGTATATCAGCAGCGATAAACGATTTGTATTCGCCATATTGCACAATACCTAAATTGGGCACCAAAGTGGTAAAAGCATAATCGGCAATCTCTGGTTTGGCAGCACTCATCACAGAAAGCAAAGTGCTTTTTCCCGCATTAGGAAAACCTACAAATCCAACATCGGCCAATACTTTTAGCTCTAATATCTTCCAATCTTCCCTACCAGCTTCACCAGGTTGGTGATGACTTGGCGCTTGATTCACCGAATTTTTAAAATTGCCATTTCCCAATCCGCCTCTACCTCCTGGAGCAACAGTGTAAGTTTGCCCCTCTTCCACAATTTCAAACTCCACATTGCCTGTCTCTGCATCTTTCACGATGGTACCAAGTGGCACATCTAAAATGATATCTTCTCCTCTGGCTCCCGTTTGATTACTTGAATTTCCTGGAATACCATCATTGGCCAAGACGTGCTTTCTGTATTTCAAGTGGATTAAAGTCCAGTGTTGATGACTTCCACGTAAAATGATATGTCCGCCTCTCCCGCCATCACCACCGTCTGGCCCACCTTTCGACGTATTTTTATCACGATGAAAATGCATACAACCCGCACCACCTGCTCCCGATCTAAAGCATATCTTAACGTAATCTATAAAATTGGAATCCATGTCTTTAGTTCAATGTTTAAAGTTCAAAGTTCAATGTTAGCAAGATTCAGAACCTTGAACATTGAACTTTGAACTTTAAACGTTTTATTATGCGTTTACGCCGTCAATTGCTTCACACAATGCATCGAAAATAGCATCAACTGTGCCTACTCCTTCGATACCTACTTGTTTGCCTTGCGACTTATAATAATCTTTCAATGGCAATGTTTGCTCATTGTAAACTTTAATTCTGTTTTGAATGGTTTTGGTATCTTGATCATCTGCTCTACCGCTCACTTTACCTCTTCCTAACAAACGAGTTACCAACTCATCTTCTGGCACTTCTAACGACAACATCAAAGAAATTCCAGTTCCTTTTCCCTCTAGTACTTTATCTAAAGCTTGCGCTTGTGGAGCAGTGCGCGGAAAACCATCGAAGATGAAACCGTTTTTGTTAGCGCTCGAACTGATTTTATTGTCAATCATTCCAATCACTACCTCATCTGGCACCAATTCGCCTCTTTCAATTAATGACTTTGCCTGCAATCCCAATTCGGTTCCTGCATTCATTTCTGCTCTAAGGATATCTCCTGTAGAAAGGTGCACCAAGCCATATTTTTCCAATAGTTTGGTTGACTGTGTCCCTTTTCCTGCGCCCGGAGGGCCAAATAAAACGATGTTCAACATATTGTGGTTTTTAAAAACAA
>CAMDPJ010000143.1 GCA_945903925.1 Chryseobacterium gleum | reverse complement strand
AAAAGCAACAGCATTGCTAAAAGCACGGTGGCCGATAATCTTCAAGCCCGAACGGCGTTCGTCCAAGATAAATATGTGCAATTGATGCTTTCTTCAACTTATCGCGCCTTACGCATTGCAGACTCAACGTTGAGCAGCACCAAAAAACCCGAGAATACGCTATTGAACAGAATAGATTTAAACGTGAACGTTCTTCGCTCTTTTATTAACTCTAAAAGTTATTATGAATTTGGCTCAGGATTGGAAATTAAAAGAGAGTATTCATACTTGCAAGTAGCAAGCGGACAGGGCACCTATGCATGGATTGATTACAACAGTGATGGTGTGCAACAATTGAATGAATTTGAAATTGCTAAGTTTAGCGATCAGGCGCAGTACATTAAGGTTTACACGCCCACCAACGAATTCGTAAAAACCTACTCCACCCAATTCAACGAAGTGCTAAACCTACAATTTGCGCAACTTTTTCAATCTTCATCAAGAACGGGAATGAAAAAATTTATCTCTAAATTTCACAATCAGTTGGCCTACCGAACACTAATGAAAACGGGCAAAACAACCATACAAAAAGCATATGTGCCTTACAGCAGAAGCATAAGCGACACTTCATTAATTAGTACCACTGGATCATTAAGAAACACTTTGTTCTTCAACAGAGGAAATCCTATGTACAGCATAGATTTTACGTATAGCGACAACCAAAACAAAAACCTGCTTACATCGGGTGTGGAATCGAGAGAGCTGAATTCTAAATCGATAAACATAAGATGGAATTTTAGTAAAAAATGGTCGGTATTACTCAACACAGAAGAACAAGAAAAATCTAAATTCTCTCAGTTTTTTTCCAACACCGATTTCAAAATTCACAGTTATATTGTGAGTCCGAAAATAACCCTACAACCCAACAGCAACTTACGTATTTCAACCTTATACAACTTCAAAGAAAAGGAGAACGACCCTCAATATGGCACAGAAAAAACCAATGTAAATCAGTATGGCGCAGAGATGACCTACAACATAAGTTCTAAAGGTAGATTAGATGTTAACTTTAGTTATATAAAAATCAATTACAACAAGAGTTCAGAGAACAGCTCTCCCTTGGAGTTTGAAATGCTGGAAGGATTGCAACGTGGAGATAATTTCACATGGACCTTAGCTTTACAAAGTCGATTGGCCAACAACATGCAAGTGAGTTTAAACTACAACGGAAGGGCATCAAACAAAAACACCCCCGTTCATATCGGAGGTGTTCAGGTTCAAATGTTATTCTAATTTTCTATTTCAACTCTACAGAAGCGGTTCCTAATAAGTAACCATCCATATAAGCCTCTAAGATATATTTTCCTGTTACGAAAGCATCGCTAAATGGAGAAGCATAAATAAATACATCTTTATCGCTGTTTGCATAATCAATTTCAGTTCTTTCTGAGTATATTCTATTTTCTCCCTGAAAAGTGAAAGTGCTTCCGCCGTTGGTAAAAACTTTTCCGTCTGGAGCAACCGCTCTCAAATAAACGGTTTTCAAACCAGCTTTGGCAATAGGATTTTCATTTAACGTGAAAGTCAAACGCAATTTCTCAACGCTTCTTGGGTTTCGTGTGTTTTTCTCACCACCTCTTCTTTGGCGAACACCTTCAGCCTGAAAATCTCTACCCAAAACTTTAGCGCCCAGACTTGCTTTTGCTTTAGTTTGAGCCAATTCTGCTGCGCTTAATTTTGCTTCGCCTTCTAAACCATTAATTTTACTTGCTTTTTGTTGTACTTCCGATTGCAATTGTTCGTTAGCAGCCAACAACTCAGCATTTTTCTTTTTTAAATCACGAATCTCACTTCTAAGTCTCCACAACTCGGCCTTAATCTTTCTAAAGTCCTCAATATCACCAATTCCTTCGTTTTTGTAAGCATCTAATATTGCTTGTAAAGCATTTAATTCTGAGGACTTAGCAATCAACTCTTTATCCTTTTCAGCCTCACCTGTTTTTGCCTCTTCCAACATATCTCTTGTTGTTTTCAAATCGGCAGATAAGCGAGATATTTTTGAGTTTTTATCTTGATTGTCTTTTTCTTTAATCACCACTTGGTCTTCGCTATTTCTCAACTTCCAGCCAAAAAAAACTGAAGTACCTAACAATAAAGCAATCAAAGCCACCAATAAACTGGATAAAAATCCACCCTTTTTATTCTTCTTTTCTTCTTTGTTTTCTTCCATAAAATATGTCGTTAAAATCTACCTTAAAGCGAATATAATTATTTATTACTATTTTCACACAGATTTTTCTCACTAACTAAACGATGCTTCATTTTAAAGATTTTTTCAGCCTTATTTTTGGACGCTACTGCGTGCACTGCAAAACTCCTCTATTGCGAGAAGAGCAAAGACTTTGTATTAGCTGTAAGAGCGGCCTCTCCACCATAGAACCTCTTTCGGAAGAAGCGCTTAAAATAGAGCAACTTTTTTACGGCAAAGCGAAAATAGAAAAAGTGCTTAGTTTGTATCATTTTATACAAGGCGGCGCCTGCCAGTCGCTTATACACCATTTAAAATACCACAACGTTCCCTCAATAGGAATAGAAGAGGGTTTTAAGCTGGGCGAACAGCTAAAAAAGATAGATGCTTTTAAGGATATTGATGTCATTATTGCTGTGCCCATGACGGCTAAAAAAAGAAGGAAAAGGGGTTACAACCAAAGTGAATACATCGTTAAAGGCTTGGTGCAAAGCTTTAACAAGCCGCAATACAACAATATTTTAAAAAGAAAAGTTCAGAAAAAGAGTCAGACCCACCTCAACAAATTCACCCGCTGGCAAAACATGAACGAAAGTTTTGCGCTAAAAACATCACTACCAAAAGACATCAAACATATTTTATTGGTCGACGATGTAATAACTACTGGAGCAACGCTAGAAAGCTGCGCCAATGCTATTCATCAAGAATACCAGGTGAAAATATCAATTGCTTCCATTGCCTTTGCTCCACTTCAGGCTTAAACTATTGGTTTGTAGGGGCGTATTGAATACGCCCACAATCTCGAAAATATCGGGCGTATGTCAATACGCCCCTACGCAATTGTTGGGGAATAGCATTTATTGCACTAAGTTTGTGTTGTGAAAAAATTGCTTTACATCATCGCGCTTTTGTTTCTAGTATCTTGCGCGCAAGTAGGCTCGCTTACTGGCGGAGAAAGAGATACTACACCCCCAAAACTGGTAAAAAGCACGCCTAAAAATGGAGATACATTATTTAAAAAAACGCGCATAGAACTTACCTTCAATGAATATGTAGAGCTCAATAATTTACCCCAACAACTCATCATTTCGCCTTTGGTAAAACCCTTTCCCGATGCTGAAGTGCATGGCAAAACGGTAATTCTTACCTTCGATTCTTTGCTGCGCGAAAACACCACTTACACCTTGTTCTTTGGCGATGGAATTAGAGATTATACCGAAAAAAATGTGTGGAATGAAAACCTGTTTGTTTTTTCTACAGGTAACATTCTAGATTCCCTGCAAATTTCGGGAACAGTTAAAAACAGTAGCTCACTAAAAGGCGAAGACAACATGATGGTGTTGCTTTACAGCGAATTAGAAGATTCTGCCGTGAGCACCAAAATTCCTAGCTATTTTACCAAAACTAAAAAAGACGGATCATTTAAAATCACCAACATTCACGAAGGAAATTACAGAATATTTGCTTTGCAAGACATGAATTCAAATTACCTTTTTGATTTGCCCAACGAGAAAATTGCTTACTCGAAAAATACTATTGAAATCAATCAAAACACCGACAGTATTTTGTTGGCTTCATTTTTAGAAAATCACAAAAAACAAGATGTACGCACCAAGAAATATATCAATCAGCAGGCCTACAGCATTGCTTTTAGCGAGAAAACAAAAGATGCTTCCATCACTGTCAACAAAGAAAAGCTGCATCACATAGATAAATTCAACGATGGCGATAGCTCTGTGGTTTGGTTCAACACTTTAGGCGAAGATGAAACGGTGTTAATGGCCATTAATGATGGAGATTTTAGCGATACATTGTATTTCAAAAGCAAAGAAGCTAAAGCGCAACAAAACCTAAAACTGAGTGTGCTTACGCAAAGAAAAAAAAGAGAAGTATTGCCCAACGACTCGCTTAAAATAGTTTTTAATTTCCCCTTAAATGAGTTAAATACTCAGGCTATCGAATTGATAAAAGACAGTATTAGCGTGCCTTTCTCTGCATCCATAGTGAAGCACAAAATGTTTGTTTTCAAAAAAGTGGAAGAAGAGAATTTAAAATTGAAATTGTATGCTGGTGCCGTTAGCGATATTTATGGCAACAGCAATAAAGACACTGTGGTGATTCCATTTGCCTTTTTGGGTGAAAGTAATATCGGACAATTACTATTAAAACTAGATATTCAAGAGATGAGTGGTCCGTACGTGATGCAACTTATAGCATCATCAGGCGAAGTAGTAAGAGAAGAATTCTTTAGCAAAAACAGCACCGATTTTAACTACACTAATTTGATGCCCGATGAATACAAAATAAAATTGTTATTGGATGAAAACAACAACAAAATATGGGATAGCGGTAATTACTACCAACATTTACAGCCCGAGAAAATTATTTATTACGAAAAGCCACTTACCGTAAGAGCCAACTGGGAAATGGAAATTCAGTGGAATGTTAGAGGGAAATAGAAACGAATAGTCTAGGAATGTCTTTCTGCGCGAGTTATTAAACCCTTTATGTTCGATATAAGAAATGAGTATTTACAAAGCTTAATTTATGTTTAAGACGATAGTTCCTTCGGGGCACCTCAGGATGACAAACATTTCCAGAAATACCATGCAATTGTGAAATTAAGTAGTGGTTGTCATCCTGAGGTACCCCGAAGGAACTATTGTCATTGACGAAAAACATGAACCAATTCATATATCGAACCTGCGTTAAACCCAGCTAACCAACACCTCAAAATTCACATCTGGCTTTTGAGGATATTCAGCCAATTTAGATTTTATTTCGTGCGGATAATAAACAGCACATTGCGTGTTGGCTACTTTGTATAAATGCTTTCTCTTTTCTGCTGGAGTACCTTCCAAAATACCGCGAAAAACTTCATAACGAATGATTTCTGGTCCGGCAGTGTAATCGTGCCAAACAATCATGGAAGCATCATTCTTAAGCAACGAAAAAGCAGTCTGTGTATCTTTTAAAACACTTTCATAATGATGATCACCATCTACAAAAATCAAATCTATTTTACGCTGAAATCCACTAAAATCAAAAGAATGGGAGTGTCCGTTTAGATGCTCTACGTTAGCTAAACCCTTAGAAAAAAAACCATGTAAATCGATGTACTCTTTTTTCAAACCGAGCTCTTTCATTGCTTCTGCAGAGAGATTCAAAGTATAGCATTGAGCAGCCACAGAAGCCAAATTTGCAACACTTTCACCACGCCAAGTACCAATTTCAAAGTAAGTGCAAGGCGTATTTTTTTGTGCTAAAATTTTAAGTAAACCCAAATCGGTGGGTAAAGAACCGCCTTCTAAAAAAGCAAAAGGAGAAACGGTGATTTTCTTGGAAGAAGTTAAATCGGAAAGCGCAATTTGCGGTAATCCTTTGGCTATTTGAGGATATTTATTTTCTACGATTTTACGATGGTATTCTGAAGAATCTAAAACAAGATTAACCAAGCTGGGCTGTTTTATCAGCGCAAATACTCCATCGATTAACTTTTTTAATTTACTCATTCTATTTCTCTCTTTCTGTGCTAAAGATAACCAAATCAATAAACGACTGACGAGAAGGAGAATCGGGGAAAGTATTTAATATCTCAATGGCCTCGGTTCTGTATTTCATCATCCTTTCGCGTGCATAATCTAAGCCACCGTTGTCTTTAACCTTTTGAATTAATTCCTTCACTCTTTTAGAGTCTTCGTTGTGATTTTTAACCGTATTAATCATCCATTTTTTTTCGCTACGAGATACCTTATTCAAAGTAAAAATCAAGGGTAAAGTCATCTTTCTCTCCTTGATATCGATACCCACAGGTTTACCCAAAATACTCAATTGCGCTTCGTAGTCGAACAAATCATCTTTAATTTGAAAGGCAATGCCCAC
>CAMDPJ010000142.1 GCA_945903925.1 Chryseobacterium gleum | reverse complement strand
TTCCAACAGCTACCCTTCCTGTTGAATTACTAGAATTTAAAGCTACAGCCAACAGCGCCATAAAAAATGTTGACCTTTTGTGGGTAACAGCATCGGAAATTGACAATGATTATTTCGTTATTGAACGATCAACAAATGCAAGCGATTGGTCTCCCTTAGATTCGGTTGATGGCGCAGGAAACTCTAATGCCGTGTTGTCTTATCATTACCCCGATAACAACCCTTATTCGGGCACTTCTTACTACCGTTTAAAACAAAGAGATTTCGATGGTACCACAGAGTATTCAAATATTGAAGTTGTAAATTTTGAAGGCCTTGAAATCATTTCACTTTTTCCAAACCCTAGCAACGGCGAAGTGAGCATTAGCGTTAAGTCATCTGCAACAGGCACCCTCGAATTAAAAGCTTACGACTCTGTAGGAAAATTAGTGAGCAACGAAGTTTTTCTAGTGAATGAAGGTGTTAGCACTATCAACACCCAAATTAATGCCGCCGATGGCAAGTATTTTATCTCGGCCATGATGAGCAATGGGCAATATTACGATTATGATGTGATAGTGATTGAGAAGTAAAATTCACCACTACTTAAAACATAATATGTCACTAACCTTTGGTTCTATTGCACAACTAAATCGTACGCAGTACTTCGGCCGCCCTTTCCGTTTGGTGTAAGAATCCCTTTTTTTACTAAGTCGGCAATATCACGAGAGGCTGTTATTGCAGGACAATTAACTATAGTAGCCCATTTATCGGTTCGTATTAAGCCTTCATGTCCGTCTAACACTTTGTTAATCATTAGCTTTTGTCGGTCATTTAGTTTTGTTTTTCTGTGCTTATCCCAAAAAGCTGCTTTTTGAAACACAACTTTTAGTTTTTCTTCCGAATCAGAAATTGCTACATCGAAAGTTTCTATAAACCATAGCACCCAGCTGGTAATGTTTATGCTTCCTTTTTGGGTTGCCTCTAGTACTTTATAATACCTTTTTCTTTTTTTTAGTATGGCAGCGCTCATCGAATAAAATCGTTGTTTATTCCCATCCGACCTTGCCAACAACATATCGGTTAAGGCTCTGCCTATTCTGCCGTTTCCATCGTCGAATGGGTGAATAGTTTCAAACCACAAGTGCGCTTTTGCTGCTTTTATAATAGAGTCTTCATTAGAGGAATTAAACCAATTGACAAACAATTTCATTTCTGTTTTAATTCTATTAGGATGAGGAGCTTTAAGGTGAACTTTTTCTTTTGCAAGCCAGCCCGATTTCACCACCATTTCATGCTCTCTGTATTTAGCTACATTTATTTTGTCTTTTCCGCTATATCCAGTGGGGAAAAGTGCGGCATGCCAACCAAATAGTTTCTTTGAGGTTAATTTGTCGCTAAAGTTTTGAGTAGCGTCTAACATCATTTCAACAACTCCTTCAACGTAATGCCCTACATGTTCTTGCGAGTCTAACTCGATCCCCAGTTTATTAGCCACAGAGGAGCGAACTTCTGATTGATTTAGAATTTCTCCCTCAATCTCGCTATTCATTAAAATATCTAAGGTTATGGTGTTTAACACAGCTTGATTTTGAAGATCGAAACCGATGTTGTGCATTTTACCTAATAATAACCCTTGTTTGAGTCTCACGGCAGATAGCAACGGCAGCACTATAGCATCGTTATAAGTGAAATTTGGCCACTCTTTTAATTGATGAATGTAGGTTGCTTTTTTAGTCATAATGATTTGATTGGTCTAATTATTCATGTCAAAATATGATGTGAATATAGGGTTTTTTCATATCATTTTCAAATGATTTACAGTGTGTTTTAGCACGCAGTAGAAATTATTAGGGCCAATTATTAGTGACAGCGCCCCAAGTTGAGCCAATAGTTTTCATCTCTTAGGTTTAAGGTAGAAAAAAAAGTAGCTATTTGTTGTTAATCCTTTTTTTTGAAGTAGGTATTTGATTTTAATAGGATTATTTTCGCGTAAACTTTATACGATGAAAATTTTATACTCCTATATTAAAGAGCATAAATCACTGTTGTTTTTCGCTTTGTTTTTCGCGGCTATCAACCAAAGTTTTTCTTTGTGCGACTCCATCATTATTGGTAAGCTGCTAAATGAGTGTGCAGTGGGGGCGCTTAATTTTAAGGGCGACGAAGATTTATTTATTAAGGCTGTTTTGGGGTGGTTATTGCTATCGGTTGGTGCGGCGATGGTTTCTAGAATTGCTAAGAACTTTCAAGATTATTTTACCAATATTATCATTCAACGAACAGGAGCAAGAATGTACACCGATGGTATTCAAAAGGCATTGCAGTTGCCCTATCAGGATTTTGAAGACCAGCGCAGTGGCGAAACTTTGGGTAAATTGCAAAAGGTAAAAACCGATTGCGAGAAAATTATTACGCTGTCTATTTCCCTTATTTTTCAGTCTGTAGTAGGTATTGTTTTCGTGGTGGTGTATGCAATAAATATTCACTGGTTATTGGGACCTCTTTTTTTGGCTACAGTTCCTGTAATTGCGGTAATTAGTTCTTTTTTAGGAAAGAAGATAAAAGTAATATCTCGAATGATTTTGCGAGAAACAACAGCTTTAGCCGGCGCAACCACCGAATCTTTGCGCAATATAGAATTGGTGAAAAGCTTAGGTTTAACCGAACAAGAAGTGAAGCGTTTGAATGAAACAACCATTAAGGTTTTAGGCTTAGAACTAAAGAAAATTCGTTTTATTCGTTCTTTAAGTTTCATTCAAGGAACAACGGTACATTTGCTAAGAACGTGTTTGATTTTCGCTTTGTACTTGTTTATTTTCAAGGGAATCATTCAGCCTGGAGACATGATTACCTTGATGTTTTTCTCTTTCTTTTTATTCAATCCGCTGCAAGAATTGGGTAATGTGATAGCAACTTACAACGACACCAAAGCATCTATGGACAATTTTAGTACTTTGATGAATGCCAAAAGCGAAGAAAAGCCAGCCAACCCTAAAACGATTGGGGCGATTCAAAATTTACGTTTTAGTAATATTTCATTCAAGCATCAAACCGCAAAATCTCATGCCATTAAAAATATATCTTTCGAAGTAAAATCCGGAGAAACCGTGGCCTTTGTTGGTCCGTCGGGAAGTGGAAAAACCACTTTGGTGAAAATGTTGGTGGGCTTATATCAGCCAGAAGAAGGTGTTATTTGTTACAACGATAAAAACATGAAAGAAATAGACTTAACAGAGTTGCGTCAACAGTTGGGTTTTGTTACACAAGATGCGCAATTGTTTTCGGGAACCATAAAAGACAATTTATTGTTTGTGAAGCCTAATGCTAGTGATGAAGAAATTAATGCAGTATTGCAAAAATCAGCTTGTAATAATTTATTGTTACGTGCCGAAAATGGCATTGATACTGCTATTGGTGAAGGCGGTATAAAAGTATCGGGCGGAGAAAAGCAGCGCTTGTCTATTGCGCGAGCCTTACTGAGAAATCCTAAATTATTAATCTTCGATGAAGCAACATCGGCCCTTGATTCTATCACCGAAGAAGAAATAACACAAACCATTAGAAATATATCTAATAAGCAAGATCAAATCACAGTGTTGATTGCGCATCGATTATCTACCATCATGCATTCCGATAAAATTTATGTGTTAGAACAAGGTCAGATCATTGAGCAAGGAAAGCACGATGATTTGCTAAAAGAAAAAGGATTGTACTATGCCATGTGGAGGCAACAGATAGGGGAGAGGAAATAAATTGGAAGCGTTGGTGATTGGTAAGTTTTACTTATAGAAACAACCCTTCTATCTTTTCTTTCAATTCACTTTTATTGAGATGCTTTTTCAAAAAAATATTTAGCGCCTAATGCAAGGGCTTCATTTTTAATAGATTAAATCATCACTGCTTATCAATACAATTTTACTTGGTAATGCGCCAATAATTGTTCTATCAAAACCGTCGTCATCTAAAATTAAAAAATTACGCATAAATTGTAGTTCATTTTTTGTGAGTACTAAAATATATTTTTTAGCTTGCACCTTGGCATTATCATTGGCTTATATTTTATAAAATTATACATCATGAAAAAAATACTTTTTGTTTCCTTTCTGTTGCTGTCATCTGTTTTGTTGGCACAAGTGAATTTGAACAAAGCTAAAACCGCCGTTAAAAATGCAACAAAAACTATGGCCAGTCCGGCTTTAAGTGAGGCTGATATTATCAACGGCTTAAAAGAAGCTTTGTCGAAAGGCTCTAATCAAGCAGCTAGTTTAGCATCGGCTGTTGGCGGATTCGGCAACAACTCTTTAATTAGAATTCCTTTTCCTGAGGATGCTAAAAAAATGGAAACCAAATTGCGCACTATAGGCATGGGAACTGAGGTAGATAAGTTTGAGAAAACCTTAAATGATGCAGCCGAGTTAGCAAGTAAAGAGGTAGGCAGTATTTTTTTAGATGCGATTAAAGGCATGACGGTGAGAGACGGAATGGGCATATTAAAAGGTGCCGACAATGCAGCAACAGATTATTTGAACAAACAAACCTACCAGCAATTGTACGATAAGTTTAAACCTATTGTGATAAAGGCTTTGCAGCAAGTTCAAATTACTAAATACTGGAATCCTTTAATTACTAAATACAACAGTATTCCTTTGATACAAAAAGTGAATCCCGATTTAGAAGATTATACCACTAAAAAATGTATTGAAGGTTTATTCAAATTGGTGGCTGGCGAAGAGTTGAAAATTAGAAAAGATATCAATGCAAGAACAAGTGATTTATTGAAAAAGGTTTTTTCTGAAGCCGATAAAAAATAGAAATAGAATTTCGTAAACGAAAACACCTTCAGTTTCATTGAAGGTGTTTTTTGTTTTTAGTCGAAACCCGTACAAGGCAAAAATTCAACCTTGTTGATTTTAGTTTTGCATTTGAATCGATAGCCCATGGCTAATTCGTGCGACCCTAAAGTAGAGGCGCCTAATTTTGATAAGGTAATATCGTAGCTGTATCCAAAACGAAAATTATTTTTTCGACTACCCATCGATAAAATAATTGCGTATCTTATTCTATACCAAAATACACCTGTTATAATTCTTTTTTTTAAATAGAAACCGAGATTTAATTCTATCTCCCAACACCAAGTCGCTACTATTCAAAGTTTTTTGTTCTACATCTAACTGAATGGCTGGCCATTGGTCTCTAAAGTTTAGGTTGAGGCGCCCACACGTTTGTGCCAAAAAATGCAGGGTTGAGGTATATAGGGTTGGCGTAAAACTGACTGAATTGGAGGTATTGTGCATTAAGCTTCATGCAAAACAAAGCTATCACACACCATGTAAATAGTTTGCTTTTCACAAGCATTGGTTTTAATGACTAAAGCCTATTTAAACCTTATTTCCTCTTATTTTTTGATGATGTATCTCATCGTTAATTGATGAGATGAAATCATGTCGCTAGCAGTATTGGTGTTGAAAGGAACCGTTGATAATCCGTAGCTGTATGTAGCTCTAAATATGCTGTTAGAGTAGCCTGCGCTAAACATCATCGCGTCTGATGTTGAGAAGTGCGCACCCACCAATACTTTTTTGTAGCGCACCATATTACTCATCCATACTTTGTTGTATAAGCCCTGATTTCTAACGCTAACACTAGGAGAGTAAATCCATGGTGATTTAGCATTTTTACGAATATCGGTACCCAACTGAGCTGTAATTTTCATTGGAATTTTTACAGTTTGGTCGAACAACTCATTTTTGTAGCTAGGAGAGAATAAATTGTCTACAGCGAAGCCAGCATAGAATACATCATGGTTAATTAAGAAACCAGCGCCAAAGCTATTTACCATGAAATTACTTGAAGGCGTGTTTTCTGGAATAACAGCCGATGAAGCCAATAAGGTTCCGGTGCGAGGGTCGATAAAGTCTCCTGTTCCTAAAGTGCTCCAGTTGATGGTTCTATTGGTTAATCCGTATTTAACAGAAGGTTCAATGCTAATATTACCCACTTTTATTTTAGGAGAATATATAAAGGCAATTCCGTTGGCAGCATATTTATTACCACCCATTATATCAGAAGAGAGCACAATGCCTAAGCCACCTTTCACTTGAGGAGCATAAGCATCTATAGAAAAAGCATTTGTAATGAAACTAGCAGAAC
>CAMDPJ010000141.1 GCA_945903925.1 Chryseobacterium gleum | reverse complement strand
CAGTGAATCTATTGTGTTGGCAACTATTTTCACTTACATTTGGAGCAATTTTAAAAATAGAGGAATTATGGAAAGTCAAGAATTCGATTTGTATCGCAGAACCACAGAGGTTTACATGAAACAGGGAATCAAAAAAATTACCATGGACGACATGGCGCAGGAATTGAAGGTTTCTAAGAAAACTTTGTACAAATTTGTGAAAAACCGGCCCGAATTGGTTTCTAAATCGATGAAATGGAGATTAGATTTCGATACCCAAGTTTTTACGGCTATTCGAGAAAGAAATTTAAGTGCAGTAGAAGAATTGTGGGAAATAAGTTCTTATCATATCGGACATTTAAAAATGATGCATCCTTCTCTGCATTCAGATTTAGCTAAGTACTATAAAGAAGCTTGGTTGATGTTTAATAATTATACAAAAACCGGATTCTTGTATGAAACCACTATAAACAACATAAAAAAAGGTATTGCGCAAGGCTTATATAGAAGCGATTTTGATGTGGAAGTAATCGCAAAATTGTATTTGAATAAAATCGATATGGTATTCGATCCCTCCATCTTCATGCCCACCCAATACAATTTTAGTTCGGTGTGCAGAGAAATGGTAAAGTATCATGCTAATGGTATGGCTACAGAAAAAGGAAGGTCAGAAATAGCTGAGTTTTGGAACGAGAACAAAAGTGAACCAGGCTATAGTAAAGCCAGCCAGCAAATAGTACAAAATCTTTTAGGTATCTAATTAAAATTTAACTAAACAAATGAAAAGAGTAATAACGTCACTTTTGCTATGCGTTGCCCTGGGAAGTAACGCGCAAAACGCCTATACCTTGCAGGCGGCAATTGATTATGCATTGGCCAACAATGGCGCCTACCTCAATTCAATTGTCGATCAGCAATTGGCTGATATGAAAAGAAAAGAAGTTAGAGGTATAGGGTTGCCGCAAATTGGTGGTAGTGCAGATATGAATAATTTCTTGAATATACCAACGAGTGTTATTCCTGCCAAGGCGTTTAATCCAATGGCTCCAGCAGATATGTATGTTCCGGTTCGCTTTGGTATTCAATACAATTCTTCGGTGGGAGTAACAGTTTCACAACTCGTTTTTAGCAACGATTATATTGTTGCATTGCAAGCATCGAAAGCTTATTCAGAATTATCACAATTGAATGTAAATCGTTCTAAAGTAGAAACAACGGTTAATGTTAGTAAGGCCTATTACAATGTTTTGGTATCTAGAGAAAGAGCGAAATTTATTGATTTGCAAATTGTGAGAATCAAAAAACTTAAAGATGATATTGAAGTGATGCACCAAAACGGAGTGGTAGAAAAATTAGATGTTGATCGTGTTACTTTAGTTTACAACAACCTCGTTGCTGAAAAAAATAAGGTAACCAAATTGGCAGAAATTACAGAGTACTTATTGAAATTTCAAATGGGCGCTGCTATGAGCGAAACAATTACTTTAAGTGATTCTTTAATGCTGGGCGACACCGCAATTGCAACAGGTGGCACAAAGGCGAATTATGCAGCGCGTAATGAGTATAATATGGTAGAAATGCAGCTGAAGTTAAATGAGTTGAATTGGAAGCGATACAAAATGGCTTGGATGCCAACCTTGGTTGCTTTTGGCACACACAACGAAACGGCATATAGAACAAAACCAAATTTTTTGGCCAATCAATCGTGGTATCCAACATCACTGATCGGACTAAAAATGTCGGTGCCAATTTGGGATGGCGGACAAACCTACTTCAAAAAGCAAGCTGCGAAATTAGAAGTGGAGAAAACTCAAAACACTCTAAAAATGATGGAAAAAATGATTGATTTAGAAGTGGTAGCATCACAAACCATGTTTAGCAATGCGGTATTGTCTTTAAGCTCTCAACAGCAAAACATCAAGTTAGCCGACGAAGTTTATTCTGTTTCCAAAGTTAAATACGAGCAAGGCTTGGCTACCATCAGCGATGTAATTGATGCAGAAACATCATTGAAAGAATCTCAAATCAACTATTACGATGCATTGTATGAATACCAAATCGCTAAAGTTGAATGCCAAAAAGCAACTGGCGCCATTAAATAACTAAACTAAAAATCTAAGATCAAAATATAATGAAAAAAATCACTACCCTTTTCTTAGCTGCTACTATTTTAGCAAGCTGCGGAGAACCTGATAAACAAACACAATTGGCCGATTTGAAAAAACAATTAGCCGAAATCAACTCACAAATCAAAACATTGGAAACCGAACTTGCGGCCAATGGTGGTGATTCTGCAAATGCTGATGCTGGTAAAACAGTGGTTGTGCAAGTATTGAAAAATCAGTTGTTTCAGCATTTTGTAGAAGTGCAAGGTAAAATTGAAGCCGAAGAAAACGTAGCGGTAAGTTCTGAAATGCCTGGTGTTGTTACTAAAGTTTATGTAAAAGTGGGTAACATGGTAAGTAAAGGGCAGCCTTTAGCCGAGCTTAACAACAAAGCTATCGCACAACAAATTGTTGCTTTAAACACAAATTTGGATTTTGTGAAAACAGCTTTTGAAAAACAAAAAGCTTTGTGGGACAAAAAAATTGGTACAGAGCTTCAATACCTTCAAGCAAAATCTCAAAAAGAAGCATTGGAAAGTCAGTTGGCTTCATTGAAAGCGCAAGGACAAATGGCCGTTATCTCTTCGCCAATTAATGGTGTGGTAGATGGTGTTGCCGCGAAAGTGGGACAAATGGCGGCACCAGGTTACGCAGCATTTACTGTGGTGAATTTGTCTTCTTTAAAAGTTAAAGGCGAAGTGCCAGAAAGTTATGCTCCTACAGTAAAAGCTGGTAGCGACGTAACTTTGTTTTTTCCTGATATCAATAAAGAAGTAAAAGCAAAAGTTGCTTATTCTGCTAAGGTTATCAATGAATTGTCTAGAACATTCAATGTTGAAGTAGCTCTTCCTGCCGATAACAACGATTACAATCCAAATATGATTGCCCTTTTAAAGGTGGTAGATTACAAGTCGGATAGCGCTATTGCAGTGCCTACCGATGTTGTGCAACATGCCGAAACAGCTTCATTTGTTTTGGTTTCTGTAAAAGAAAAAGGAAAAAACATTGTGAAAAAGCGAGTGGTGGAAGTGGGCAGCAGTTACAACGGTAACACCGAAATATTGAAAGGTTTGGTTGCTGGTGATGTGGCAATTACCAAGGGCTACCAAAATGTAAATGAAGGAGACGCTATTCAATTTTAGAAAGAAAGTATAATTCTATTTTATGGAAAAGAAATTTAAAGAGTTCGGGCCCACTAGCTGGTCGATCGAAAATAAAACTGCGATTTATTTGCTCACCGTTTTCATCACGTTAGCAGGTATCTTAGCTTACAATGCGCTACCAAAAGAGAAGTTTCCTGATATCGTACTTCCGCAAATTTCGGTGGTAACCGTCTACCCTGGTGCAGCGCCTAAAAACGTAGAAAACTTGGTGACTAAACCCATCGAGAAAAGACTAAAAGGTATCACTGGTGTGAAAAAAATAACCAGTAGTTCAGTTCAGGGCTTGTCGGCAATCATGGTAGAATTTAATTCAGATCAAGATGTAGCTAAAGCGAAGCAAGCTGTGAAAGATAAAGTAGATGAAGCACAAAGAGATTTACCTCCTTATCCTAACGAAATTGTTGCACCACCTTCGGTGAGCGAAGTTGAGTTTTCGGAAATGCCTATCCTTTTTGTGAATGTATCGGGCGATTTCGATTTAGATAAATTGAAGACCTACGCCGACGATCTAAAAGACAAAATTGAAAGCTTAAAAGAAATCAAAAAAGTTGTTTTGGTTGGCGCGCTCGATCGCGAAATTCAAATCAATGTTGATATGTATAAAATGCAAGCCGTTCAAATTTCTTTCACAGATATTGAGATGGCTGTTGGTTACGAAAACAAAACTGTTCCCGCTGGAAATGTGAGCGTGAATGAGATGAGTCGCTCGGTGAGTGTAACAGGAGACTTCGCTACTGTAGAGAAAATGAAAAATTTGATTGTGACATCAGGTTCGGGAAAATCTGTTTACTTAAGAGACATTGCTACCATAGTTGACGGGCATAAAGAGCAAGAAAGTTTTGGGCGTCACAACGGAAAAAATGTAATTACGCTGAACATTGTAAAAAGAGCTGGAGAAAACTTAATCGAGTCTTCAGATAAAATTCGTGAGATTGTAGAGGAAATGAAAGCTACCGAATTCCCAGAAAATTTGGTGGTGGAAATTACTGGTGACCAATCGGAAGAAACAAGAATTACCTTACACGACTTGATTAACACCATCATCATTGGTTTCATCTTGGTAACCATCATTTTGATGTTCTTTATGGGTGCTACCAACGCTATGTTTGTTGGTTTATCTGTGCCGCTTTCTATGTTCATCGCTTTCTTGGTTTTATCGGGAATTGGCTATTCAATGAATATGATTGTGTTGTTTGCTTTCTTGCTCGGGTTGGGTATTGTGGTGGATGATGCGATTGTGGTGGTAGAAAATACGCATCGTATTTACGACAACGGTAAAATGCCTATCAAACAAGCCGCGAAATTTGCTGCTGGTGAGGTTTTCTTGCCGGTATTGTCGGGTACTGCAACAACCTTGGCGCCATTCGTGCCTTTGGCCTTTTGGAGTGGTATGATGGGCGAGTTTATGAAGTATTTGCCTATTACTTTAATTATCACTTTAACAGCATCGTTAATCGTTGCTTACATCATGTCTCCCGTATTTGCAGTAGATTTTATGAAATCGCACGAAGAGGTAGATCAAGCAAAACGCAAAAGAAGAATTCGTTTGGTTTCTGTTTTCATGATTTTATTTGCAGTTTTATTTCATTTAGGTGATGCTGCATCAGGTTCTGAAACACATGGTGCAAGAGGAGTTGGAAACTTCATGATCTTGATTTTAGCTGTTTACTTATTCTATCAATTTGTATTGGAGAAAGTGATTAAAAAATTCCAAGAAAAAACTTGGCCATCAATGCAAGAGCGTTATTCACGCTTCTTAGACAAAGTATTGAAGCGTCCGCGTCAAATATTGTTTGGAACAATTGGTTTACTATTCATCTCAGTTTTTGCTGTCGTTCTTCGTCAGCCAAAGGTTGAGTTCTTTCCAAGGGCCGATCCTAACTTCATTTATGTTTATGTTAGCTTGCCTGTGGGGACAGATGTTAAGTACACCGATTCTATCACCAAGGAAGTAGAAAAACGTGTAATGAAAGTGATGCAAAACGATACCGCTCTGGTGGAATCGATCATGGCAAACGTTGCGGTGGGTGCATCTGAAGATAAATTCGACGTAAGTTTCCAATCACACAAAGGAAAAGTAGGCGTTGCCTTCGTAAAATTTGGTGAGCGTGATGGAAAATCAACAGCTGTGTTTATGGATAAGATTCGTGAAGCTGTAAAAGGACTTCCCGCAACTGAGGCAACAGTGGCGCAAGAGGCCAATGGTCCGCCAGTGGGTAAACCAATTAACATCGAAATAACTGGCGATAGATTCGAAGATTTAATGTCGGCATCAACAGCGCTAAAACGTTATTTAGATTCTGTTAATGTGCCAGGTGTTGAAGAATTGAAAACCGATTTGATAAGCAGCAAACCAGAGATTGCTTTTGTAGTTGACCGCGAGCGTTCGAACAGAGAAGGTATTAAAACTTCTGCAATTGGTGGTGAATTAAGAACGGCCATTGCTGGAAAAGAAATCTCTCGTTTCAAAGATGCCAATGAAGATTATCCTATAATGCTTCGTTTGCAAGACGATCAACGAAAGAATATGGATGTGTTGAGCAACATGAAAGTGACGTATCGCGACATGGCTAAAATGGGTATGATTCGGCAGGTTCCTATGTCGGCATTTGGCGATATTAACTACACAACAACCTACGGAGGAATCAAAAGAAAAAACCAAAAGCGTGCGGTTACTCTAGGTTCTAACGTGTTAAATGATTTCAATCCGAATGAGGTGGTAGCGCAAATTCAAGCTGCAGCAGCCGGATTTAAAGTGCCTGAAGGCGTAGAAATTAATTATACCGGACAACAAGAAGAGCAAGCAGAACAGATGAGTTTCTTGTCGACGGCGCTCTTGATTTCTATTGGTATCATCTTGTTGATTTTAATTATTCAGTTCAACTCAATCAGCAAAACGTTGATTATTCTGTC
>CAMDPJ010000140.1 GCA_945903925.1 Chryseobacterium gleum | reverse complement strand
TCGTGTGCACCGCCAGTAGCGTTGGTTAATGTAGAAATCGTTGTTTCGTAAGTGTAGTTGATGCTAAAACGAGGAAAACATAAACCACCACCAGCAATAATGGCATTCATTGTAGAGAATCCTGTGCAAAGCTTAAACCATTTGAATTGAGAAGTGGCGTAAGTGCTTAGTGAGTAAAAATCTTGCTGCTTATTAAGTACAATCGTGTGGGCAATTTTCCAATCAAGAATTTTACTTATAGTGTAAATGGTGGTGTTGTGTAAAGTTAGTCTAGCAGGTAATCTAGAGCTGCTACCTGTGTAAAAACTTTGATTGGGTGTGTTGATGTTGCTGTAGGTAAAACCAGTATTTCCTTTTTTATATTGAATTAAAACACCGCTTGTAAAGTTAATATAAGAAACCGTTGAATTGAAGTTAGGGTCGGATGAAGCATTGTTAGTGAAACCTAGTTTCGAGTCTATCATGTCTCCAAAAGTAAGTTTGCTCATATCAACCGTTTTTTGATAGAAACTCGTGTTTACACCCCAGGCCAAATTGATTTTATCGCTAAATTTTACCCATTTCGAAACCACTAATCCAATACCTGTAGTATTCAATGTACCCTGCCCTTGTTCATCTTGAATAATATTTATACCCACACCTAATCCAATAGAATCTATTCTTTTTTGAACTCCATATATATTAGTGATATAGTTTCCACTAATGAGAGGCCATTGATTTCGATAATTGATATTTGCTTTATATCCCTTTTGTTCTCCGGTAAGTGCCGGATTCAAATACATTCCTGCAGAATAAGCCTGAGTAAAAACAGGGTCCTGAGAAAGAAGAGTGAGAGTGGGAGCGAGAGTGAGGAAGATAGCAAAGAATAATTTTTTCATCTAATGAATTTTGTTGCCACAAAGATTCAAAATAAATTGAATGGTTGCATCAACTGTGTAATTTTCTGTTTTCCAGCATTTTTTGGCTTTTTCCTTTTCACTTTTAACTTTTTAAGCTATCTTTGCCATCCCGAAAATCGGGGAGGGATTTGAAACTCGTAATAGGTAAACTTTCAAAACCCGCACAAACAAAGCTATCTAGAGGCTATTACCCCTTAGATATACAAGTATAATAACAATGGCTAAAAAAGCTACCATCGGTGCAACAGCGGCAAAAGCACAAGCAGAAGCACAAGCACAAGCAGAAGAAACAGTAAAAATTCCACGCGTACCTCGTCCTTTGCACGTAAGTGTATTGGAAGGTTTTGATTGGTCGGGTTTAGGAAAAGGTGAAGACATCTATTCTAAAGAAGACAGAGCAAGCCAAGCTGCTGCGTATTCTGAAACAGTAAACGCTATCCAAGAAAACCAAGTGGTTGCTGGAGAAGTGATTTCTAAATCAAAAAGAGAAGTTGTAATCAACATCGGATTCAAATCTGAAGGTATTATCAGCGTTTCTGAGTTTCGTTACAATCCTGAATTAAAAGCAGGTGATACTGTAGACGTTTACGTTGAATCTCAAGAAAATAAACAAGGTCAGTTGGTTCTTTCTCATGCTAAAGCTCGTGCCTTAACTGCATGGAACAGAGTTAACTTAGCATTGGAAACTGATGAGATCATCAAAGGTTATGTGAAATGCAGAACTAAAGGTGGTTTGATCGTTGACGTATTTGGAATTGAGGCGTTCTTGCCAGGTTCTCAAATTGATGTTAAACCAATTCGTGATTACGATGTTTATGTAAACAAAACAATGGAATTCAAAGTTGTTAAAATCAACAATGAATTTAAAAACGTTGTAGTTTCTCACAAAGCGTTAATCGAAGCTGAATTAGAATTACAGAAAAAAGAAATTATCGGTAAATTAGAGAAAGGACAAGTTCTTGAAGGTACTGTTAAAAATATTACATCTTACGGTGTGTTCATCGACTTAGGTGGTGTAGATGGTTTAATCCATATCACTGATCTTTCTTGGGGACGTATCAATCATCCTGAAGAGATCGTTAAATTGGATCAAAAAATCAATGTGGTTATCCTTGACTTCGATAACGATAAGAAAAGAATTGCATTGGGCTTGAAACAATTACAATCTCATCCGTGGGATGCTTTGAACACTGAATTGAAAGTGGGCGATAAAATCTCTGGAAAAGTGGTTGTTTTAGCTGACTACGGCGCTTTTATTGAAATCGCTGCAGGTGTTGAAGGTTTAATTCACGTTTCTGAAATGTCTTGGTCTCAACATTTACGCTCGGCTCAAGATTTCTTGAAAGTGGGTGATTCAGTTGATGCTGAAATCCTTACTTTAAACAGAGACGAAAGAAAAATGTCTTTAGGTATCAAACAATTGAACCAAGATCCTTGGCAACAAGTGGCTCAGAAATTCCCAGTGGGTTCTAAGCACTCTGCTACAGTTCGTAACTTCACTAACTTCGGAATCTTCGTTGAGATGGAAGAAGGTATTGATGGTTTAATTCATATCTCAGATCTCTCATGGTCTAAAAAAATCAAACATCCTTCTGAGTTCGCTAAATTAGGCGACAAGATTGATGTTATTGTTTTAGAAATCGATGTTGACAACAGAAAATTATCTTTAGGACACAAACAATTGGAAGAAAATCCATGGGATGTGTTTGAAACTATGTTCGCTGTTGATTCAGTTCACCAAGGAACAATCATCGACTTACAAGACAAAGGCGCTATCGTTTCAATGACTTACGGTGTTGAAGCATTCGCTCCTAAAGCACAGTTGGTGAAAGAAGATGGTTCTTTGGCTAAGGCTGATGAAGCATTAGATTTCAAAGTAATTGAATTCAGTAAAGAAGCAAAAAAAATCGTTGTATCTCACGCTAGAGTGTACAAAGAAGCTACTGCTGAAGAAACAAAAGCTACTACTGCTGCTGCTGCAAAAGCGAAAACAACTGCTGCTCCTAAAGCTGCCAAGAAAGCAACTAAGGAAGTAGAGAACAAGCAAGAAAAAGCAACATTGGGAGACCTTGATGTTTTATCGAACTTGAAAGATGCAATGGACAAAGCTGAAAAAGGACAGTAAGCTGATTCAATAAGCAAAAGAGAAAGCCTTCCGTCAATCGACGGAAGGCTTTTTTATTTGAGTACTTTAACAAACCACTTTTTACTGTGCACGCTACCACCAGTAATTCCAAATAACTGTTCGAATATTCGAACGGAGTAAAACAGAAAATGTCACATGTCCGACCACTGGCGGAAGTCATTGCTGCTGCTAAAACAAGAAATAGTTCATTGATAAATTGAAAAAATACTAGTGATTAATAGTTTTTTGATTTCTCTTTTTTGTAGGCGGTGAATTTTATCTCTAATTTCTATCTGCAAGTTCCGCAAGCGTTAATTTTATTGGTTTTTCTGCGATTTTCACGCATGGTTTTCATTTCCTCAGTGGAGAAGAAAGTTTCTTTATTTTGAAAACTGGGTGTGAGCAATCTTGCTTCTGTTGGGGAATAACCTCGATGAACATCTAAAGGTTTGTTTTCGTATTCTTCAATACCGATATCAATGGCGATGGTGACTTTATCAAAATCATCGTTGGCGTCAATTTTTATGTGATATTTTTTCAGTTGCTTAATCACCGACTCTATCAATGAATTGGAAGAAGTGATGTTGCTCTGCGCTATTTTTTTGATGATGTTCACGCAAGGTAAATTCACAAAACGGTTAACTTAACCTTTGTTTTCAGAGCCTCCGTCGGTAATCAATGTTACATAAGGATTCACCGATAAATTATGCTTCCTGCAAACTTGAATGAGGTTTTTGGTTGAAGTAAAACTCTTGATGGTTTTAGAGAATTCATGTGCTAAAATGCTTCTTGAAAAGTTGTCTACAATCAAATATAAATAGCCTTTAAGATTATTGAGAACGATGGGCGTAACATCCATGTGTAAAATCTCAAAAGGCTTATTGGCGACAATAGGGACGTAGTTTTTCCAATTGTTTCTTTTACGGGAAAGTACAATTCCTAATTTATGAACGTAGCGATAAAAAGTTGTTTTCGAGCAAAACAATTTTTTATCTTTCACCATCTGCCAATAAATAGAAATGCCTTGCCAATGCTTATAGATTGGATGCAAACAATATTCTCGAATCGTTTTTATATCTACGTTTGACAATTGATGCGGATGTTTTTTGAAGCACTTATTGAGTATTGATGCAGCACATTTTTTCACTTCTTTGTAATAAATGAAATCGTAGGAAACTCCAAGTGCTTTATATATTTTAGTTTTCGGTAAATAGAGCGCAGCAGCATGAAAAGTATCTACAATTATTTTCTTGTTGTCGCTGCAAACTTTTGTGAGGTTAGGTAGCTTAGATACGATGGCTTTGTATCCCGAATATAGGTGGCACATTCCTTTGGCGAGTTGAATTAATCTTTCAGATTGTGCTAATTCCTTGCTGCCTTCTAATGCTGCTGAATGATTATAGCCCGCAAATTGTTTTCCATAATAATGAGAGCTGCCATTTTTCAACCAAGTTGAAATGGTAGAAGCTGGAATAATTTTCTTGAGTTGTTGCAATGCCTTTTTATCGTAAAGAGCAAGGTATATGAGATTGGTGTCGCAGCTGCGTTTACTTCGTTTCATTGTTTTTTTAGTTAGGGCGGCGAAGGTAGGTAAACAAAAATAAGGAACTAGACGACACAGTATTGTTGAGGTTCAATGCTTCACAGGATTTAAATATTTATGCGGCTTGGAATCTTATAGAATGACAGAAGTAGAAAGGTTGAGAGACGCTTCCGTCGGCAGACAGACTGGAATTGAGGAAGTGTCTCGTCCTGAAAAAAGTTTACACTTTTGATTAAGAATCCTATTACAAGTTTATACATTTTTTTTTAAGGGAGTGGTTTTTGACCAAAAGTCAATTTTTTTTCCACTCCCTTTTTTATTGAACTATTGATTTATCAGGATATAGCGGTGAATAACTGGCTTAAGTTGACGGCTATGGGACAGCGCCCCAGTTTAAATATTTTTCTATCTTTAGAAAAAATTTACTATGCCAAGAATAGCGAGAGTAGTTTGTTCAGATACGCCTTATCACGTTACGCAGCAGCACGCAGAGCAACGCTCAATTGATTCAGCACACCAACATCAATAGCTTGTTAGAAGTCGCCTGTGACCAGCTAAAAAGAAGGTTTGCCTACTTTAAAAACACTGGCCAAGTGAGAGTAAGCACCATCACCCATGGGACAGCACAACACGATATAATGACGGTGAAGTATATGGCAGGGCATAGATGGGTAAGCTCAACAGAATGGTATAATATGGCAAGTGTGGAAGAGTTAAAACAGAAGATTTTGAGGGTGCATTCGATGGGGTGATATTTTCGTTTATGATAATTTATTTTTGATTTTAATAAATAACTAACTATCTTTAGTTCGTGGTAATAATTACAAAAAGAAAGCTGATTGAGTTCTATGAACGTGAACAAAGAGCAAAAGAACCAATGCTGATATGGTATAACACAACCTTAATAAGTGATTGGAGTGATTTCCACGCTATCAAACAAACCTTTAACAGCGTGGATAGTGTTGGTAATGATAGGTATGTGTTTGATGTTGGCGGTAACAAATATAGGGTTGTGGCAATGATTCATTTTAGTACACGAACGGTTTACTTAAAGTTCATTGGCACTCATAAGGAATACGATAAAATAGATTGTAAAACAGTTTAAATATGAAAAAGGAAGTAACAAAAAAAGAGTTTGTAATTGCGGAAGAAGCAATGAATAAACTATTGGCTGTGGCAACTAAAAAAGGAGGATTTAATCAACTTTCTAAAAAGGAAGCTGCCGACTTAAAGAAGTATACTCAAATAGTTGAAGCATATGAAGAAGTAAATTTTTCTATTCCTATGCCTCAAACAGTTCAAGGTTTAATTGAACTAAAAATGTTTGAGAACAAGTTAAAACAAAAGGAGTTGGCTAAAATGCTGCATACGACTGATACCAAGTTATCTGAGATAATGCACAACAAAAGAAAGCCAAGTATATCTTTTCTAAAAGCTATGCACCAAGTATTAGGCATAGATGGTAATCTTCTTTTAAGAATTGCGTAGTTCAATAGAAAGCGGGGCTTAGCTGGACATTTGTTTCAGGGTAGATTTTTTTGGAATTAGGGGACAGACGTAAATAAAATGTATATTTGTAAAAAAAGAATATGCCAAGAG